>NZ_SHMN01000017.1:0-96839 GCF_029478525.1 Vibrio sp. 1151_11
ACAACATGGCTGAAAGCTTAATACTTGAAGGGCGAAGGGAAAGAACATTCCCTAGAACAGTTAAGCCTAGACCACAACGGTATGCTAAGAACAAAAATGCCGTTCACTCTTAAGTGAACGGCATTACTCAATTGAGGCTCTTTTTGTAGCGGTGCATTTCTAGGCAAAGATCGATTCTTCGTCCAAGCTAGCTGCTGTTCTACTTTGTCCTATTCACAGCCATATGAGCTAGAGCTATCAGTGCTTGTTTATATTCACTTTCTGGCAGGATAGACAGCTCATTGATCGCTTTATCGGCTTCTTTTAGCGCTTTGTTGGTTGTGTATTCAAGCGAGCCTGTCTGTTTCATTGCCGCTAGAATCTCATCAAGCTGTTCCATGCCATTGGCTTTTTCGATGGCCTCACGGATCATCTCTTTTTGTTCGGGTGTACCATGCTGCATTGCGTACAATAGAGGAAGTGTTGGTTTGCCTTCCGCTAAATCATCGCCCACATTTTTGCCCATTTCACTGCCATCAGAGGTGTAATCCATCACGTCATCAATGAGCTGGAAAGCTGTGCCAAGGTACTTACCATAGTTCTGTAGTGCCGTTTCAATTTCAGGAGAAGCGTTACTTAATATCGCACCAATCTGGGTCGCTGCTTCAAACAAACGCGCCGTTTTCGAGTAGATCACCTGTAGGTAATTTTCCTCGGTAGTGTTTGGATCATTACAGTTCATCAATTGTTGCACTTCGCCTTCAGCGATAACGTTCACCGCATCGCTCATCAGCTCAAGGATCCTTAACGATCCTAGTGTAGTCATCATTTGGAAGGAACGCGTGTAGATGAAATCCCCCACTAACACGCTCGCTGCATTGCCAAATGCCGCGTTCGCTGTTGCTTTGCCACGGCGCATATCCGATTCATCGACAACGTCGTCATGCAACAAGGTTGCCGTGTGGAGGAATTCAATAAATGCAGCGGCAGTCGTGTGCGCTTCACCTTGATAACCAAGGGCTCGAGCCGACAAAATAGCCAGCAAAGGACGCAGGCGTTTCCCACCTCCGCTGACGATGTAGAATCCTAATTGATTGATTAAAGATACATCAGAGTTGAGCTGAGCTTGAATCGTTTCATTCACTTTTGCCATGTCATCGGCAGTAAGCGTTTGGATAGCTTTAAAATCCATGGTTAATCCGGCTGAAGTTAGAACCTATAAGGTGTTGTGTTCTTCTATAATTCTCGAATAATACACTAAAAAACGTTGATTAATACAAGGCTTAAAGGCATGATTGCGCCACTTTTCATTGGCGATTAGCTTTTCGCCAATTTTTTCAAAATATGGCTTGTCTTGGGGTACTCATTCGCGTAGAATCTGCGCCCTATTGATGATTAGTTTAGCGCACACCCAAATTGCTCAAATAAAAAGCATACGGCTGTGCGGAAAGAGCGGAGTAAAATATGTACGCTGTTTTCCAATCTGGTGGTAAACAACACCGTGTAAGCGAAGGTCAAACTCTTCGTTTAGAGAAATTAGACGTTGAAACTGGTGCAACTGTTGAATTTGATAAAGTTCTACTAGTTGCTAACGGTGAGCAAATCACTGTTGGGGCACCTCTTGTTGAAGGCGGTAAAATTACTGCTGAAGTAGTACAACACGGTCGTGGCGATAAAGTTAAAATCGTTAAGTTCCGTCGTCGTAAACACTCTCGTAAACAACAAGGCCACCGTCAGTGGTTCACTGAAGTGAAAATCACTGGCATCAACGCTTAAGTAATTTAGGAGAGTTTAGCAATGGCACACAAAAAAGCTGGCGGTTCTACTCGTAACGGCCGCGATTCAGAAAGCAAACGTCTTGGTGTTAAGCGTTTCGGTGGTGAATCTGTTCTTGCAGGTAACATCATCGTTCGTCAACGTGGTACTAAGTTCCACGCAGGCACTAACGTTGGTATCGGTAAAGACCATACTCTTTTCGCTCTTACTGAAGGTAAAGTGAAATTTGAAGTTAAAGGTCCTAAAAACCGTAAATTTGTTAGCATCGACGCTGAATAAATTTATACCTAACTGAACTCAAAAGCCCTGCCGTTACGGTGGGGTTTTTTATTTATCAGCCGAACAGAAAAGAAGACACTCTAATCACTAGAGTTTCTCCTTATGTGTTCCAATTGTGGATAAAACGAAGGATGATCACGGTCGATCCTGAATGTGTATCTGCTAGAATTTATATCATTGTGTGACAATGATATCGCAACGCAAAGAGCGTGGAGTAACAAATGAAATTCGTTGATGAAGCGATAATTAAAGTCGAAGCGGGTGATGGCGGTAACGGTGTCGTGAGCTTTTGGCGTGAAAAATTCGTGACGAAAGGCGGCCCTGATGGCGGCGATGGCGGCGATGGCGGCGACGTTTATATCCAAGCCGATGAAAACTTAAATACCTTGGTTGATTACCGATTCCAACGCTTTTACGCTGCTGAGCGCGGCCAAAATGGTGGCGGTGCTAACTGTACAGGTAAGCGCGGTAAAGACATTACTTTGAAGGTGCCTGTTGGGACTCGAGCGGTTGACATTCACACCAATGAAGTGGTGGGTGAAGTTGCAGAGCATGGCAAAAAAGTGATGGTCGCTAAAGGTGGCTGGCATGGTTTAGGTAATGCTCGCTTTAAGTCATCAGTTAACCGTGCACCACGCCAAAAAACCATGGGTAAAAAAGGTGAGGTGCGCGAATTGCGCCTTGAGCTTTTACTGTTAGCTGACGTGGGTATGCTTGGCTTGCCGAATGCGGGTAAATCAACCTTTATTCGTTCTGTTTCAGCAGCGAAGCCAAAAGTCGCTGATTACCCCTTCACTACGCTGATCCCAAGTTTGGGTGTCGTGAGTGTGGTTCCTGAGAAAAGTTTCGTGATCGCTGATATTCCGGGCTTGATTGAAGGCGCGGCCGATGGTGCTGGTTTAGGTATTCGCTTCTTAAAGCACTTAGAACGTTGCCGAGTGTTGCTGCATATGATCGACATTCTTCCTATTGATCAAAGTGATCCTGCGCAAAATGCGCTGACCATCTTTGATGAGCTAGAGCAATACAGTGAAAAAGTGTCACAAAAACCTTGTTGGTTGGTGTTCAACAAAGTTGATCTGATGCTTGAAGAAGAAGCCGATGAAAAGATCCAAGAGATCTTAGATGCGCTGGCTTGGGAAGGTCGATACTTCAAAATTTCGGCCGTAAACCAACAAGGTACGGCGGATTTGTGCCGTGAGTTGGCTGACTATATGGAAACGCTACCTCGTGAGCAGGAAGAGCTCAGTGAAGCTCAGAAAGTCGATTTCATGTGGGATGATTACCATAAAGATGAGATGAACAGCCAAAATGTGATCACTGAAGATGGTGATGACTGGGATGATTGGGACGACGAAGAAGATGACGGTCACGTTATCTATGTTCGTGATTAATTTTCCAGAATTGATTGAGCCGCAATGATTATTGCGGCTTTTTTATAGCTAAATCATATTTAAAGCACCCAATTTCGGGCACACTATTGGGCTTTTAGGACGTTCGGAAAGGAATCATGACATCCAAACAGAGACCAGTTTCTCGATTGATCGCTCAAGCAGGGCAAATGTTGTTGGCTCATGGTGCGGAAAGTACACTGGTGGGCGATATTATGCGTCGCATGGGAGCGGCGTGTGGCATGATTGAAGTGGAAGTATCGCTCTCGGCGAGTTCACTTGTGCTAACCACGGTTTACGATGGCCATTGCATTACGACTGCGCGCCGTTGTCCTGATCGTGGGATCAATATGCGGGTAGTGACGCAAGTCCAGCGCATCTGCATCATGATGGAAAAAGGGATTTTAGATTATTCCCTTGCGCAGAAAAAACTCAATCAGATCAGCCCTGAACGCTACAACCGTTGGTTGGTTGTGGTGATGATTGGTCTTTCTTGTGCTGCATTTGCTCGTTTAGCTGGCGGAGATTGGACTGTGTTTACGATGACGTTCATTGCTTCTGCGGCGGGTATGATTGTGCGCCAAGAGATTGGGCATCGCCAATTTAATCCGCTCGTCAACTTTACGGTGACCTCATTTGTTACTTCGATCATTTCAGCGCAAGCTATCATCTACCAACTAGGCAATAAACCAACCATTGTGATGGCTTCTTCTGTACTGATGTTAGTCCCCGGTTTTCCTTTAATTAATGCGGTCGCGGATATGCTTAAAGGTTATATCAATATGGGTATTGCCCGTTTTGTGATGGCAAGTTTGCTTACGTTGGCAACGAGTTTAGGCATCGTTGCGGCGATGAGCGTGACGGGTGTATGGGGGTGGTAGCGATGGATTGGATGAATTTATTACTCGGTTTAGCCAATGATATGTTTTTTGCTGCAATCCCAGCCGTTGGTTTTGCTTTGGTGTTTAATGTTCCTGTACCAGCCCTAAAATATTGTGCGTTAGGTGGTGCGATTGGTCATGGCTCACGTTACTTAATGATGCAATTTGGAATTCCCATTGAGTGGGCGACTTTTTTTGCTGCAACTATCGTTGGAATGATTGGCGTGCGTTGGTCGCGTAAATTTTTAGCTCACCCTAAAGTGTTTACGGTAGCGGCTTTGATCCCAATGGTTCCCGGGGTTTTTGCCTTTAAAGCGATGATTGCAATGGTTGAAATTAACCATCTTGGTTTTACGCCAGAGCTGCTGGCGATACTGATGGATAATTTTTTAAAAGCGATGTTTATTATCGCGGGCTTAGCGGTTGGCCTTGCGGTGCCGGGTTTGTTATTCTATCGGCGCAAACCCATAGTGTAAGGGCAATGGTTTGTACTAATAAGGGAATTAGGTATAATCCGTTTTCTCCAAGAATTCTAAGGTATATTTGACGTGTTAATTAGCATGATCGCGGCTATGGCCCATGGCGGTAAGATAGATAAATCTCAAGATATGTATCTTTCTAATGCTAGTTCTCGGGTTATCGGTAACGAGAATTCGATGCCTTGGCATTTGCCAGCTGACTTTGCTTGGTTTCGAGAACATACGTTAGGTAAACCCGTTGTAATGGGGCGTAAGACGTATGAGTCTATAGGTCGTCCGTTACCTGAACGCCATAATATTGTAATCAGCCGTGATTTATCACTAGAAATTGAAGGCGTTACAGTTGTCTCGTCTGTTGAAGAAGCAATCAGTTCCGCTGGCAATGTGGATGAAATAATGATCATCGGTGGTGGGTCCATCTATAAAGCTTTTCTCCCCTTAGCTGGAAAATTGTATTTGACATTTATTGAAGCTGATATAAATGGTGACACTAGATTCCCTGAATGGGGAGCCGATTGGAAAGTAGCTGAACAACGAAAATACAAGAAAGATAGCGGAAACCAGTTTGACATGCATTTTGTAGTGCTTGAGAAAAAATAGTTAGAAGTGCTTTTACTTTCAAATATTGCTGGCGATAGTTGCCAGCTTTTTGGGAGTAGTTATTTTAAAGCGCTTTTTGAACAAAATACTGTTTATCTTCCCAGCGTAGCATGGTCAAACATCCTCCCCACACACAGCCAGTATCAAGCCCTATCACTTCGTCGCTGCGGTAACCTTCTAATGCAGCCCAGTGGCCAAATAGGACTGTTTTATCGAGTTTAAGGCGTTTGGGTAGGGCAAACCACGGTAACAATTCTTCATCTTTTATTTCTTGAGGGGGAAGTTTGCACGCCATATCAAGACGCCCATCAGCAAAGCAAAAACGCATCCGAGTATAGGCATTGATGGTATAGCGATAGCGATCAATCCCTTCTAGCTTCGAGCTCCACATATCAGGTGTGTTGCTGTACATCTGCTCGATAAGCCAACGCCAACGATCACTTTGCAAAATACTTTCGACTTCTTTTGCTGCTTGACGTGCAGTTTCAAGATCCCATAGAGGAGAAATCCCCGCATGGCACATGACAAAGTCAGCATGTTCAGCGAGGAGCGGTTGATGGCGCAACCAAGTGAGTAGCTCTGTTGCATCGTTCGCTTGTAATATGGGTAAGGTTTTATCACGAGGTTTACATGGGTGGATGCCCAGCGAGACGGCCAGTAAGTGAAGATCGTGATTGCCTAGAACGATACGCGCCGAACAACCCAATTGTTTGATAAAACGTAGCGTTTCTAGAGATTTAGGGCCTCTTGCAACTAAGTCGCCAGCTACCCACAGTGTGTCTTGTTGTGGTTGGAATTGCACTTGAGCCAATAAACACTGTAGTTCGTCAAAACAGCCTTGAATGTCGCCGACAATATAGTTCGCCACGGCTACCTCTTTTAATTTAAAACATTAGGAATAGCGAGACGAAACGGCTCAATTTCAACAATAAATTCAGCGTCTGCTTCATCTAACATAATGTAATGACCTTGCATCACACCGACTGGCGTTTCCAACGCCGTACCACTGTTATAGCGGTACTCATCATTGGGCAAGATAATCGGTTGTTCCCCGACCACGCCATCACCTTCCACAGACATCTGTTTGCCATTCGCATCGGTAATTAACCAACGGCGGCTCATCAGCTGTACCTGCTGGTTGCTGAGATTACGGATGGTGATCACATAGGCAAAGATATAGCGGTGTAAATCGGGATTGGACTGCTCGGGGAGATACTGGGTATGGACTTGGATTTTGATACAAGGTTCAGAGATATCCATGTTAACTCCTTGTTTTTATAGATGAGCGATAGACATTGGCCGTTTATCGCTCAATCGTTATTAGGCGTGATGAGCGTCTAACCAGTTTGCCATAGCAACAAACTGTTCAAGTGTTAGGTTTTCCGGGCGCATGCCAGGGTTGACCCCAAGTTCTTCTAGCGTTTCCACCTCAATCAAACCTTTGTAGCAGTTGCGTACGGTTTTACGACGTTGGTTAAAACCATCTCGGCAGACACGCTCTAACCATTTCATGTTTGTCGTTGGATGCGGCAGTACTTCATAAGGCACCAAGCGCACAACAGCTGAATCAACTTTCGGTGGCGGTACAAAGGCCGTTGGCGGAACTTCCAACACAGGAACCACTTTGCAGAAATACTGCGTCATAACCGTTAAGCGCCCGTAAGCTTTACTGCCGGGACCGGCAGCTAAACGGTTGACCACTTCTTTTTGCAGCATGAAGTGCATATCTTGAATATCTTTATGAAATTCAAATAAGTGGAACATTAATGGCGTTGAAATGTTGTATGGCAAGTTGCCGAAAATGCGCAGTTTATTATTCGGTTTCACCAACTGCGTGAAGTCAAAACGCATCGCATCACCTTCATGAATCGTCAATTTACTCGATAATTCTGGGTGGTTGCGCAGGCGCTCAGCTAAGTCACGGTCTAGCTCAATAACAGTGAATTTATCCACTTCGCGGCCGACTGGCTCAGTTATCGCTCCAAGACCGGGGCCGATCTCAACCAAATTTTGTCCCGGACGAGGGTTAATCGCAGAGACGATGCCATCAATAATGTATGGATCGTTTAGGAAGTTTTGACCAAAACGTTTACGCGCTTTGTGCCCTAAGTGGACATCATTTCTCATAGTTTTCTCGAAATTAATTAGGTTTCTTTTCTACCAAGTCAATCGCGTAGGCGAGTGCTGTTCTAAAGCTCCCTGTATCCGCAAGCCCTTTCCCTGCCAATTCGAGTGCGGTGCCATGATCGACCGATGTTCTTATAAAGGGTAGACCAAGAGTAATATTTACTGAACGACCAAAGCCTTTGTACTTTAATACGGGTAGGACTTGGTCGTGATACATGCCTAAAACAGCATCGGCATCTTGCAAGTATTTGTCATTGAAGATGGTGTCGGCTGGTAGTGGGCCAATCAAATTAATGCCATCTTGCTGACGAATTTTTTCTAGTGTTGGAGTGATGGTTTCTATCTCTTCACGGCCCAGACAGCCATCTTCTCCCGCGTGTGGGTTTAAACCACACACATAAATTTTGGGTTGAGCAATGGCAAATTTTTCCACCAAATCTTTATGCAAAATAGTGATGATTTTTTCTAACCGCTCGACCGTTACTGCCTTTGATACATAAGCCAGTGGAATATGTGTTGTCACTAGCGCGACTCTCAACCCTTCTGTTGCGAGCATCATAACCACCAGTGGAGTATTAGATTTTTCAGCAAAGAATTCAGTGTGGCCGCTAAATGCAACGCCAGCTCGGTTGATCACCCCCTTGTGCACAGGGCCGGTGACAATAGCATCAAATTCATCATTCATACAGCCTAAAGCGGCTCTTTCTAATGTATTTAATACATAATGTCCATTGGCTTCATTCAGTTTCCCCGTTATCACCGGTGCGCCGAGGGGAATATGATCCACTACTAACCGTCCCGCTTGCTGTGGTTTTGGTGCGGAGGTGACTAAGTAGTCTTCCAATATAACGTCAATATTGAGCTCTTTAGCGCGCTCTGCAAGCAAGCTTTTGTCCGCGCATACCACCAGTTGATGTGCCCAATCTTCTTTTGATAAGGCCAGCACCAAATCTGGGCCAATACCCGCGGGCTCGCCAGCGGTAACCACGATGCGTTTAATTGTCATCTTGGTTGTCCTGTATAATTTCGACAAAGGCACTGGCACGCATTTCTTGTAGCCATGCGCTGGCTTCTTCATTGAATTTTCTATTAAAAAGAATGCGATAAGCTTTGTTTTTCAGTGCGGAGTCGGTGCGGTCGACTTCACGGCGATCAAGCACTTCGACAATATGCCAACCATGAACGGTTTTAAAGGGGTCGCTGATTTGCCCAACCGATAATGTTTCGATTTGATGTTGAAACTCCGGCACGTACAGATCCGGTGTTTGATAACCCAATTCGCCATTTTGCGCCGCAGAGCCGGGATCTTGGCTGTATTGCTGCGCCAATTCACCAAAGGTCGCTTCACCTGCCTTAATGCGACGAATGAAGTCATGTAGCTCTTTTTGTACGCCGTCATCGCTTAAAATAACCGTGGGTTTGATTAAAATATGGCGTGCATTAACTTCCGTGACCGCGACGGTTTCTAATCCTTTGACGTCATCAATTTTAAGAATGTGGAAACCGACGCCACTGCGAAATGGCCCAATAATAGAGCCTTTGTTTTGCATTTTGATTTGGTCGGCAAAAATTGTCGGCATTTCTTCTTTGCGCATCCAGCCCCAATCACCACCTTGCAGCGCTTTCGGACCTTTTGAATAGGTATAAGCCATGGTGCTGAAATCCGCTCCTTGGTTGAGTTTTTCGACTAAGGTTTTGGCTTGCTGTTCTACTGCGGCCTTATCTTGAGTGTCGTCAACACGCAGTTGGATGTGGCTGATTTTATATTGCACCGTTGCATTGGTTTCTTGCGCAAGAATATTAGCTAAGTTGTCCACCTCGTCCGGTAATATATTGATCCGGCGACGAACTAAAGCATTGCGCGCTTCACTTGCTGCAATTTCTTTACGTACTTGTTCGCGAAATTCGGCATAAGTCAGCCCTTCAGCAGTAACAGAAGCGTTAAGCTGTTCTAGGGTTTGATTATTGTTTTTCGCGATGTCGGCGATAGCGTCACTGAGTCGGTTATCGTCAATGCGCACGCCAATGCGTTGTGCTTCTTGTTGCTGAATGGTATCAATAATCAATTTTTCAACCACTTGCTCACGCAGCACTGTGTCTTCGGGTAGCGTTTGACCATTTTTCTTTGCATTAATGGTCAAGGTTTTTAATGCACCATCAATGTCACTCTGTAAAATAACGCCACTATTGACGATGACGGCGACGCGATCGAGCTCAACAGGAGCAGCGTATGCGGTGTTTAGGCTTAATGTTGCCATCAATCCAATCAGTGTGTGTTTCCACAATTTCATTTGTAGTCCTATCAAAATGAGCAAGGGCCTTTACGCTTAAGCAAAGGCCGAATAAATTAGTTGTTTAGGAAAAATGGACGACCATAACTTAATGAATTTCCAGCGCTGTCTACGCCCGTCATTCCGGAACCTGCACCAATCGTGGTGCCAAAACCGACAATACCAAAGTTCAAACTAAAGTTATTTTCGTAGAGTGGCGTAGCATTAGGGTCAGTAACAAAATCACCATCCCATTTCCGCAGTTGATTACTATAAGTAAAACCAATATACCAACAATCTGAGGTGTAGCTTAGGTTAGCCAGCCACTCCAGGCTCTTTTCCGTGGTTAAATCGTAGAAGTACTGTCCGCTAGCATTCCACTTTTTGGAGATCTGATACCCAGCCAGTAAACCGGCTTGTGAAATGCCATCTTTGGTAATGGCATTAATATTGGTAATTGTATCGCCAACGGTATTATCAATATACTCTTTGGTGACGTAACGATAGTTAGTTTGAATGTATCCAGAACCCACTCTGTACTCTAGGGTACTGTTGGCCAGTTGCATCTTACTGCTATCAATGTCGTACTGAACCCCGCCATGGTAGAAGAGTAAATCATCATAGTTGAAGTCCATTTCGACGGCCCAAGCCGAATAGTTGGAAGTGTTGGCTGAATTATCTCCCTCATTAGGGGAGGAATTCTTGAGATCTTTTTTGAGGTAAAAAATCTGGCCAAAAGAGATATTTAAACGTTCTTTATACTGATCGTCGAAAAACCGTGAAGAGGCACCGTAGCTGATCTGATTTGCCGGGGCAATATAATCGACACCACTATATTTACGGCTGCGGAATAAACCATAATAATCGGTTTGCAGTAGCGTTGTATCGTACAGCCCGATATTGCGCTGATCTTCTCTCGGTACGTACAGGTACTGAATCTGCGGCTCAAGTGTCTGCGTATAATCATCAAACAGAACCGTATCTCTTTCCAGTACTAATCCCGCATGAGTTCTAAATTCCGGAATGATGCGTGAAACGCTCTCTTTTAGGTCTTTATAATTATCCGAATTGAGGTCAACACCGCTGAGATCTTGTTGGTAATAAGTACCAAGCACTCGCGCTTCGGTTGTCCAAGTGCCCCAGGTGTTACTGAGAGGAATAGTAAAGCCCGGTTCAATGTGCGCTCGGGTGGCTGCAGGTTTTCCTCTTGCATCGGTTTCAAAACGCGATAGATGGCTCACCATATCAAAGTTCAAATACGGTAATAATTCGGGCGCATAGTAATTAAACGCAATCTGTGGCATCAAGCGATAGGGTTGGTTGGTGCTAGTTTTGTCTTCTGTAAGCAGCTGAAAGTCGCGAACCAGTATCGATGAATCCCAATTGTGGGTCCGGTAGGTGGCTTTACCTTCTTGGATAAGCTGACCATCTTCTCGGTTACCGATACCTGAGTCTAAGTCACTAAAGTAGCTAATGTCACTGACTTGAGAGTAGTCAATTTCAAACTTCCAAGCTTGGTTGAAAATACCACTGTGTTGGTATTGGAAGCCCCAGCGGCTGCCCTTTTCCGGATGTTTTTGATCATCAGGTAAATATTCAGATTTAATGTTACCTGTACCAAAATCATTCAGATAACGGAATTCACTGTTTAATTGCGTACCGCGTTCTTGCATATATTTAAAGGTCGTTTCTAGGTCATAGTTTGGCGCTAAGTTCCAATAAATAGGTACTTGGGCTTCAAAACCATCGCTAGAACCGTAAGAAACGGTAGGGTATAAAAATCCCGTTTTACGTGTGTCGCCAATCGGCACCGTAAGAAATGGCAGATAAAAAATCGGAATATTTTGAATCTCGAAGCGCGGATTATAAAAAGTGGCTTGCTCTTCATTTTGGTCAATATCAATGCTGGATGCTTTTAATCGCCATGCATTATTGCCTTCAGGGCAAGAGGTAATCGAACCATCTTCTATCTCATAAACGGCCTTACCTGTTTTGGAAATATACACAGCTTCACCACGGCCGGGTTCACACAAAAATTGATATTTTGTGTTCTCTAATGTCATTAAATCTGTATTAAGATTGTTGGTGGCTTTGTCAGAAATGGTCCTTACTTCACCGTCACTGAAGTTGACATTACCTTGCGCAACTACAATATTATCTTTCTGATGCAGGGTAACGGTATCCGCTAGAATGCGTTTTTTACCTTGAACAACGACCACATTGCCTGAGTAGTTTGCGCGTTCACCGTTCACGGCTTCTAGCGTATCAGCCTCGACATTAATCGGTTGCTGACTTGAGTTTTCTGCTTCAGGTTCGTTGATCAAACATTGATCTATAGCGGGCATTTCCTGCACACTATTGTCTAACATAGCTTCTGCTTGAGTCTGTGGCACAAAAAGAGCTGCGCTAATTGAAGCGGCTAACAAGGTGCGGGAAAAACATGACATCGAGTTGTACTATCCTGTTTGAACTTGATTGATTCGGAAGATGGATGGCCGAATGTAAAATAAAACGTTTCTTATCATAAAGGAAATTGAAGCTCCCGGCACTATCAGACCGCTTTACTCCTGAAAAATTCATAGATTGAGAGCACATAATGCATATTTTTGGCAAAATTCTTGGCGCTTTTTTTGGCTTCTTATTTGGAGGACCGTTTGGCGCATTTTTTGGTTTGTTTCTCGGGCATCAATTTGATAAAGCTCGTCGTTTGAATCAAGCGGGGTTTAAAACTGGCTCATTTGGTTCTGGGCCAAGCCAAACTGAGCGACAAGACGAATTTTTTAAAGCCGCTTTCGCGGTCATGGGCCATGTTGCTAAAGCGAAAGGGCAAGTTACCAAAGAAGAGATCCAGCTAGCTACCATCATGATGGAGCGTATGAACTTACATGGTGAGCAACGTAAAGCGGCTCAAGATGCGTTTCGTGAGGGTAAAGAGAGTGGCTTTCCTTTAGAGGAAGTGTTGGAGCGTGTGCGCCTTTCGACGGGTGGACGCTTTGACTTGTTGCAATTTTTCCTCGAATTGCAAATATCAGCCGCGTTTGCCGATGGGGATGTTCACCCTAGCGAGCGCAATGTACTGCACAAAATCGCTCGTAGTTTAGGTTTCTCATCCGATCAACTGGAAAGACGCTTGCGTATGCAAGAAGCGGCCTTTCGTTTTCAACAAGGCGGAAATTTTGGTGGCCAACAGCAAGGCTACCAGCAATCTGGGCAGTGGCAACAAGCCGCGCAAGCTGAACGCCTCACTGATGCTTACGATGTGTTAGGCGTGAGTGAAGATGCGGATGCTAAAGAAATTAAACGTGCCTATCGCAAATTGATGAATGAGCATCACCCAGATAAATTGATGGCCAAAGGCTTACCACCAGAGATGATGAACGTTGCGAAAGAAAAATCGCAAGAGATCCAAAATGCGTACGATTTGATTAAGAAAGAGAAGGGTTTTAAGTAACCGGCTATCGTGAATTACCGCGAACGTTCCAATCGATTGAGCTGGTGAAAACTGGCTCTTTTTATTATGAGCATACGCAAGACACAAAAAAAGCCAAGTTTGAAAACTTGGCTTTAGAAAGTGGCTCCCCCTGCAAGACTTGAACTTGCGACATACGGATTAACAGTCCGCCGTTCTACCGACTGAACTAAGGGGGAACAGAATGTTTGCTTATCTTATGCAGATAAATGGTGCCGACTACCGGAATCGAACTGGTGACCTACTGATTACAAGTCAGTTGCTCTACCTACTGAGCTAAGTCGGCGCCGAATCAATAAGCAGTGCTTATTGATGAAAAGTGGCTCCCCCTGCAAGACTTGAACTTGCGACATACGGATTAACAGTCCGCCGTTCTACCGACTGAACTAAGGGGGAACAGGTTTTAAAGAATGGTGCCGACTACCGGAGTCGAACTGGTGACCTACTGATTACAAGTCAGTTGCTCTACCTACTGAGCTAAGTCGGCACATTTTTATCTTTAAATTTATTGTCTGTGCTAGGCACCAACAATTTAGAAACTGTGGTGCCCGGAGGCGGAATCGAACCACCGACACGAGGATTTTCAATCCTCTGCTCTACCGACTGAGCTATCCGGGCGACGGGGTGTATTAAAAGGTTTTTCGCATTTAACGTCAACAGTAAAATGCAAAAAAAATGTCGTTTGTTGTTTTTCTATACTTAGTGACTCGTTTTTGCCCATTTTCGTTAAAAATTAGTGTCAGATTAGATAGGGAAAGAGGCGTTGAAAAGAAAATAGGAGCTTTGAATGGAGCAAATAGCGAATAAAAGCGCGTTGAAAAACACACGTTTATCCGCTTGGTTACACTAAAGGAGCAAACTCACCAGACTGGTTTTAGTTTTTGACGGAAAATGGACTGACCCATAATTTAATCGTTGTAGAGGTAATCGTTGTAGAGGTAGAGGGGATTGGATAAATATGACAGGTAATAAAAAAGCCAAGTCGTTAGACTTGGCTTTAAAAGTGGCTCCCCCTGCAAGACTTGAACTTGCGACATACGGATTAACAGTCCGCCGTTCTACCGACTGAACTAAGGGGGAATTATCTGTGTAAGTCTAAGACTTCGCACCAAATAATGGTGCCTCGAGGCGGAATCGAACCACCGACACGAGGATTTTCAATCCTCTGCTCTACCGACTGAGCTATCGAGGCAATAAATGGTGCCGACTACCGGAATCGAACTGGTGACCTACTGATTACAAGTCAGTTGCTCTACCTACTGAGCTAAGTCGGCGCACTTTATTTATTGCTTGCTGCTACTTTAACAAAAGCACCAACAATTTAATTTGTGGTGCCCGGAGGCGGAATCGAACCACCGACACGAGGATTTTCAATCCTCTGCTCTACCGACTGAGCTATCCGGGCAACGGAGCGCTATTAAACGGATTTTCCCTTCAATCGTCAACTGCTTTTTGGAAATATTTTGAAAAAACGGTTTGTTTGCTGCGAATTTAGACAAAGCTGCGCTTTTTTATCCACCTGCGTTAAATTCCTGTTTGAATTTTGTTACTTTTTCTAAGTACCTTCTCGATTCAGCATTAGGGTGTTTTTGGGTCAGCGCCCAATAGACTTGATTGGGTTGCAGTGAATTTAAGTCCCTCATCGCTCGTTTCCTATCTTTGCTAAAGGTATTGAGTACTCCTCCTGTACCGCCGTTGTAGGCCGAAATCATACTGTATTCGAGTGACGTTGGATGGCTGACCTCTTTGAGGTAGCGGTTTTTCAGAATATAAAAATAGGCCGTTCCCGTATCAATATTTTTTTCGGGATCAAACAGATATTCAGGGCTGGGCTCACCAGATTTATTTTTGACCAGTTTAAAGACATCTCGACCTGCGGTTTTAGGAACCACTTGCATCAGGCCATACGCATTGGCCCAACTGACGGCGTAGGGGTTAAAGCTACTTTCCGTTTTTATGATCGCGTAGATCAGATCTTCGGGAATGTTATATTTTTTCGAGGCTCGGTGCACGATGTCGGCGTATTTATAACCTCGTTTAGAGGCATGATCCGCTACCATAGGAATTTCCACATAGTAGGCTTTTTTGAAATCAACGTTCTTAATTTTTAATTTATTTTCAATAAGATAATCAGCAAATCGATTCGCGCGCCAACCCCACTGGATCGGTTGTTTATCTTGATCAAGCACTTGGTTGTACAAAAATGGCTGACCATTCAATTCGATATTTTGTGAAGAGAAAAGGTCAACGTGTGCGGGATCATCAGGCGTGAGCAAGGTGGTAATAATGGCATTGCGCAGATGTTTTTTGGGGTCAGTTGGGGAAACTGTTTCGATAATAATGGTTCCCGTGGAGAAATTGACTTCGGAACGACTCAGGTAATTATCGATGTATTTTACATAGTTGCTTTTACCGGCGACTTTGATCTCTTTACTGCCCCAGCGTTTCTCAATGTTGCCAGAAAAACTGCTGATCAGTGCATCTAAGGCGGCGGTATCTTTGACAAATTGCCCGGGTAATTGCGCTAAGTTTTTGGCAAAACGGTTGGTCGGCTCATAGTCGACGCTGTATATGCGTTCAACTAATTCTCGGCTACAACCGGCCAGTAGCATTGCAATAAAAAAGTAAGTCAGCTTTCTCATTATCTTCCCAATACAAAAATGACATCAGAGCGTTTACCATGATGTCATTGATTATCCTCGAAATAAATAAGGTATCTCTTATTTGCTTGGTGGCGTGTAGCCTTCGATATGGACCTCTTTTCCTTCAAATAGGAAGTTGGTCATTTCGGTTTCCAGCAATTTACGATGTTCAGGGTCCATCATATTGAGTTTTTTCTCGTTGATCAGCATGGTTTGCTTATGCTGCCATTGTGCCCAAGCCTCTTTTGAGATGTTGTCAAAAATACGTTTACCCAATTCACCTGGGTACAGTTGAAAATCCAAACCGTCGGCTTCTTTATTTAGTCGAGCACAAAATACAGTGCGGCTCATGGTCACTTCCTCTTCGGTGTTTTAAGGGTTAATTTCAAATGGAAGGCTTTCTAGCAACTGTTTTACAGGAGCGGCTAAGCCGATTTGTTCCGGTTGGGCTAAGTTATACCAAAGACCTTTGCTTGCTTCCATGATGATGTTCGGTTGTTGAGATAACTCCACCAAGATCGGTGTGATCTCTAAATGATAATGGCTAAACGTGTGGCGAAAAGCGATGAGTGGGCGAATAGAGCGGATAGCGCTCTCTTTGATGGCTCTGTGATCAAGTTGATCTTCGATGGCGCTATTGGGGTTTTCAGGGAAGCAAAATAATCCACCCCAAATTCCACTTTGAGGGCGCTGTTCTAACCATACTTGATGGTTATGGTGTAGCATCACAAACCAAGTTTGCTTGGTTGGTTTGTCTGTTTTTGGTTTTTTGCCCGGATAATCGAGTGGGTTATTTTGTTTATTGGCGATGCAAAAAGATTCAACTGGGCAGAGCGTGCATTTCGGTTTGCTGCGTGTGCAGACCATCGCCCCCATATCCATCATGGCTTGGTTATATTTATCAACATCTTGCGCTGGCGTATTTTGTTCGGCATGTTGCCACAACTGAGTTTCAACCTTTTTTTGCCCCGGCCAGCCTTCGACAGCAAAACAGCGGGCTAAAGTACGCTTTACGTTACCATCTAAAATGGCGTGCGGCTGCTTATAAACCGAAGAAAGCACCGCCGCAGCGGTTGAGCGGCCAATACCCGGTAGAGCATTCATCTGTTCGATATCAAGGGGAAACTCACCGCCATATTCGCTGGCCACTATTTTGGCTGCTTTGTGTAGATTGCGCGCACGTGCGTAATAACCAAGGCCGGTCCATAGGTGCAGTACCTCGTCTTGTTCTGCATTGGCTAAATCAATCACGGTTGGAAAACGTTGCATGAAGCGTTCGAAATAAGGGATTACCGTTGCGACTTGAGTTTGTTGGAGCATAATTTCCGACAGCCAAACGCTGTAGGCCGTTTTGTTTTGTTGCCACGGCAAATGTTTGCGCCCATAGGCGTCATACCATTTTAAAATGGCGTTAGCGAAAGGTGTCACGACAGGCTCTTTGGTTTATAGTTTTAGTGGAGCAAAATTGCACCACATAAATGTGACGTTGTAAAACGGACAAATTGTGTGGATTTATCCAACAAGTTTATTTCGATAACACTTGCACCGAGAATAATTCTTTGGATAATCCCCGCTTTGATTAATCAATGTGCAGGCAAGATCAATGAGTGAAGTAACCACCAACGAATATACCGAAGAAGGCAAAATACTGCGTCGAATCCGTAGTTTCGTTCGTCGTGAGGGTCGATTAACCAAAGGCCAAGAAGCGGCAATGAATGAATGTTGGCCAACAATGGGTATTGATTTCCAGCCACAATTGCTCGATTGGGCGGCGGTTTTTGGTAACGATAACCCGGTGGTTTTAGAAATCGGTTTTGGTATGGGCGCTTCATTAGTTGAAATGGCTAAAAATGCACCGCAAAAAAACTTCTTTGGTATTGAAGTGCATAGCCCAGGTGTTGGCGCCTGTTTGTCAGCCGCTCGTGATGCTGGCGTGACTAATTTACGCGTGATGTGCCATGATGCAGTGGAAGTGTTTGAACACATGATCCCTGATGGTAGCCTGCATACACTGCAACTGTTCTTCCCTGATCCTTGGCACAAAAAACGTCACCACAAGCGCCGTATTGTGCAGTTAGAATTTGCGGAAATGGTGCGTCAAAAACTAAAAATGGAAGAGGGTATCTTTCATATGGCGACGGACTGGGAAAACTACGCTGAGCATATGATTGAAGTGATGAATCAAGCGCCGGGCTTTGCCAATATTGCCGCAGAAGGTGACTATATTCCTCGTCCAGAAGAGCGTCCTTTGACTAAATTTGAAGCGCGTGGTCACCGTTTAGGTCATGGTGTGTGGGATATAAAATATAAACGCACCGCGTAACGACTCACTTTTGTTGCTGCAACAAAATTAGCGATTAAAGAAAAGCCAACATTGTTGTAATGTTGGCTTTTTCGGCCTTAGCGCCCTACGAAAATCATTATAAAAATAGAGAAAAACATTTCTCACCCGAGGTAAGGTCACCCATGAAGCTAACTCCCAATCTACTTGCTGATATTTTGTGTGAGGTTCGCCCACTGATCGGCAAAGGAAAAGTCGCCGATTACATTCCTGCTTTAGCTAAAGTACCGAATAACAAGCTGGCGATCGCGGTTTACACCAATCAAGGTGAAGTGATTTCGGCTGGAGATGCCACGGAAGGATTCTCAATTCAATCCATCTCTAAAGCTTTGAGCTTAACGCTTGCTATGATGCTTTATAAACCAGAAGAGCTATGGCTTCGTGTCGGAAAAGAACCTTCAGGCCAAGCGTTTAATTCGATGATCCAGCTTGAAATGGAGCAGGGCATTCCGCGTAACCCTTTTATCAATGCTGGAGCTATTGTGGTGGCGGATATGCTGCATAGCCGTTTATCAGCCCCTCGGCAGCGCTTACTGGAGTTTGTACGTCAGTTGTCCGGTGAAGAGGGCATCGTATACGACAAAGTGGTAGCGGCTTCAGAAATGATGCACAGCGATCGCAATGCCGCCATCGCCTATTTGATGCGATCGTTTGGTAATTTCGATAATGACGTTATCCCGGTGCTGCACAACTATTTTCACGCTTGTTCACTTAAAATGAGCTGTGTTCAATTAGCGAAAACCTTCAGTTATCTGGCGAATAAAGGGGTGTCCGTGCATACCAAGGAAGCGATAGTAACGCCGACACAAAGTAAGCAGATCAATGCCTTATTGGCGACTTGCGGTTTGTATGATGGCGCAGGAGAGTTCGCTTATCGTGTTGGCATGCCGGGTAAATCGGGCGTAGGTGGCGGTATTATTGCTGTTGTTCCTGGGGAGATGACGATTGCGGTTTGGTCGCCAGAGCTTGATGCGTCAGGTAATTCTTTAGCGGGCACTAAGATGTTAGAACTCTTGGCTGAGCGTATTGGTCGCTCTATCTTTTAAGTTCAATATTTTCTGACAGCCCGTGTTTTTGGCAAAAGATTGGCTACCGATTAGGTTAGCCAATCTCTGTTGGGGTTATCTTTTTAGTCGTCAGCCATAAAGGCTTCGAGCAAGTCATTAAGAAACAGTTTTCCTTTTTCTGTGATTTGCCAGTGACTTGCGGTTTGCGTTAAATAGTGTTCGGCTAGTGCCCAATCTATCGTTGACTGAATCACGCTTAAACTTAATCCAGTTGTTTCAACAAAGTCTTGTTTCGGACAAGGTTCCATCAAGCGAAAGCGGTTCATGAAGAATTCAAAAGGGCGATCCGCAGCGGCGACTTCAAATTCGTCATCCAAGTAAGGTTTGAGTAAATTGAGATAGCCACGCGGATGCTTCACCTTAGTGGTGCGTACAATACGCCCGTCGTTAAAGCTGAGCTTGCCATGCGCGCCACAACCAATCCCCAGATAATCACCAAAGCGCCAGTAATTTAAGTTGTGTTGGCATTGATAGCCGGGTTTGCTATAGCCAGAAATTTCATACTGCACGTACCCAGCGGCGGCCAATTTTTGGTGACCCAGCTCAAAAATATCCCACAGTGCGTCATCATCTGGCAAAATAGGCGGTTTAAAGTAGAAAACCGTATTAGGTTCAATGGTCAGTTGATACCAAGAAAGATGAGGTGGGTTTAGTGCAATCGCTTTGTCTAAATCGGCCAGCGCTTGTTCACAATTTTGATCGGGTAAGCCATGCATCAAATCTAAGTTGAAGCTGTTTAAGCCAATTTGATGAGCTAATTGAGCGGCATTAACCGCCTCTTGCTGACCATGAATTCGCCCTAAACGTGCCAGTTTTTGTGGCTCAAAACTTTGTACACCAATCGAGATGCGCGTCACCCCTGCTTGTCGATATCCAACAAAACGGTCAGCTTCTACCGTGCCCGGGTTGGCCTCCATGGTGATTTCAATCCCAGGCTTAAACGCAATACGCGCTTCAATGCCTTGCAGCAGGCGAGCAATACCTTCAGCAGAAAAAAGACTCGGTGTACCACCGCCAATAAAAATGGAATGCAATGGGCGAGGATGGTCTGCAAGGCGGTATTTGGCGATATCGGTATCGAGATCCTCCAATAGCGCATCAATGTATGCACGTTCAGGAATATCGTGCTTTAGCGCGTGAGAGTTAAAATCACAATAGGGGCATTTTTGTACACACCAGGGGATGTGCACGTACAAACTCAGCGCGGGTGGTTGCAACATTATGAATTTTGCTCGCTTAAGGTTTTAAATAGCATTTTTAGCGCTTTGCCACGATGTGAAAGCTGCTTTTTACGTGCAGGTAGCAGTTCTGCTGAAGCACAGTTATCTTCGGGGACAAAGAAGATCGGATCATAACCAAAACCGTTACTGCCGTGAGCTTGGTGCAAGATGCGACCTTGCCACGTACCATGGCAGACCAATGGTGTTGGGTCATTTTCGTGACGCATGAAAACCAGCACGCAATGAAAACGAGCGGTGCGTTGTTCGTCTGGTACACCTTCCATTGCCGCTAATAATTTTTCTAGGTTTTGTTGGTCACTGGCATTTTCACCGGCGTAGCGCGCCGAGTAAATCCCCGGAGCACCTTGCAGATAATCCACTTCTAAGCCGGAGTCATCGGCAATCGCAGGTAAGCCAGTGATTTTGGCAGCATGTCGTGCTTTGATGATCGCATTTTCAATAAAGGTGGTGCCAGTCTCTTCGGCTTCTGGGACGTTTAATTCTGTTTGCGCCACCACATCAAAACCGAAATCAACCAGCAGATCAGCCATTTCGCGCACTTTGCCTTGGTTTCCTGTGGCTAATACTATTTTTTTCATTGCACTATTTCTCTATTCTTCGACGTAGAATTTTTGGGTGAATTTAAGCTTACCGGTGCCTTTTAAGCCCGCATCAACCTCAATGTCAAAACTCAAATTCTCTTCATTGGTAATGGGGAATTCAGCGAGGTAATAAATCGCGTTGCCCTCTTTGAATTGTTTAAATTCAAGTTCACGTACCTGACCGATTAGGTTTTTCGCATTGCCTTTGAGTGTCGCTTCCATAGCTGGTTTACCTAAGGCCGAGTTATCTAATACGCTGATGTTTAAAATAGCCGAGTAACCATTACGTTTTAACTGATAACTGCGCGCCACTTGTGGCGTTAAAAATGTTGAGTTGAAAGCTGAGTAGTGAACTTCAACATTCTTGATGGTTTGAAACTGCTCGGCGAGTGTGGGTAGCGAAATAAAGGCTATAACAAACGCTATCATCCATTTACGCATATGGTGCTCCTTACAAAACAGAGTGGGCTAAATAAAAAGCCATCACAAGATGGCTTCAATCGGCTCTGGTATCACTTGAGGTGAATGAATTCGGACTTGTTTATGACGTCCCAATTCCCCTTTTTCTATCTCGATTAAACCTTTGGCGACTTTAAATTGTTTGGCCAAGAATTTGGTTAAATGCGCGTTGGCTTTGCCATCAACAGGCGGGGCTGTGATGGCAATTTTGAGCTCCTCACCATGCAAGCCGACGATACTATCGCGGCTTGCTTTGGGTTGGATGTAGAGCTTGAGGATTAGATCCTCTCCCTCTTGCCAAACAGCAGATGACATTACAACTGATACCATACTGGGCCAATAAAAACGCCCATTAGGAAGTTAGCAAACTGCAGCACAATAAACAGCACCAATACACTTAAATCAAAACCACCCATCGCTGGTAGGATACGGCGGATCGGCGCAAGCATCGGCTCGGTTAATTGATGAAATACGTATTCAATCGGGCTGCGGCCTTGGCTAACCCAACTGAGAATGGCGCGGATCAATAGTACCCAGAACAGTAAACCGCCAGCGGCTTTGACTAACGAGAGTAAGCCTAAGAATAAAAAGTAGACGCTAAAACTAACCGCACCACCTGATGCCACCAGCATTAAGGCAATAAATTTCAATACGCACAGCACGTACGCAAAGAGAACCGTAGCCAAATCTAGGCTACCAATGGATGGAATCGCGCGGCGCAGTGGGCCAACCACAGGTTGCGTTGCTTTGACGATAAACTGGGAGAATGGGTTATAGAAATCGGCACGCGCTGCTTGTAACCAGATACGTAAAATTACGACCATGATGTACAGATCAAACAGGGTGGAGATCAAAAAACTCATTGAATTCATAGCTAGCCCTTAATATGAGTAGAGTGTCGTTTGCGCTTTTGCGCTATAGCTTAGTGAAACGCCACTAGGATTAAAACAGTTTTTCCATTTCTTGTGCACGAGTTACGGCCGCTTGCATCGCTTGTGCAACGATATTGGCAAGCTGATGCTCGTTAAAGGTGCGAATCGCCTCGGCGGTGGTGCCGCCTTTGGAGGTCACTTGTTCACGCAATGTCGAGAGCTCAATCTCAGGGTTTGCCACCACCATTTCGGCTGCGCCTAACGCCGCTTGTTGTACTAACAAACGGGCCGTTTCTTTATCAAAGCCTTGAGCGATGGCTTCATTTTGCATCGCTTCCATAAACAAAAAGAAGTAGGCAGGTGCACTGCCTGCGGCGGCGATGACACCATTAATGGCGGGCTCGTTTTCAACCCAGCACACTTCACCAACGGCTTGTAGCAATTGTGCGGTAAAGCGTTTGTCTTGCTCTGATACGCTTGGAGCGGCAAATAGACCGCTCATGCCTCGATTGATCAGCGAAGGTGTATTGGGCATGGCGCGTACTAGTTGCAGTTCGGTCGCCAGCATCTCATTAAGGCGCGCCGCAGCAACACCGGCTGCAATGGAGATCACCAACTTATTTCTAAAATCAATGGCTTGCAAAGGTTGACAGACACTGGCCATCAACTGCGGTTTGACCGCCAGTACCACCACATCGGCTTGCTGCGCTGCGGCAAGATTATCGCTGGTGGTGTGAATGCCATACGCACTTTCCAGTGGTTTACGTCTTGTTTCAGACGGTGCGGTCGCGGTAATTCTATCAGTTGGATAACCGCTGGCGACTAAGCCTGCAATAATTGCTTTGGCCATATTGCCTGCACCGATAAAAGTGATGTTTCTCTGCTGCATCTGCTGACCTCTAATTGCTTGTCGCTGATTGATTACTGTGTGGTTAATAGTTAAGCCAGTGCTAAGCGTAATCACGCGCACCAAAAATAGCGGTGCCGATCCTCACCATAGTGCTACCCGCTTCAATCGCCGCTTGCATGTCGCCACTCATGCCCATTGAAAGCGTATCTAACCCTGAAAAACGTTCAGACAATTGCGCTTGTAAGCTCGCCAGTTTTTGAAATGCGGCAAGTTGCGCAGCGTAATTGGGCACATTCTCAGGAATAGACATCAATCCTCTTAACGTGAGGTTGGGTAGCGCGGATATCAACTCTGCCAACTCAACTATTTCGTGTTCACCAATGCCCGATTTCGAGCTTTCGCCGCTGGTGTTGACTTGAATCAAGACCTGTAGTGGTGGCATGCCTGCTGGGCGTTGATCATTTAAACGCTGGGCAATTTTACTTCGATCCACCGTATGCACCCAAGCAAAGTTCTCGGCCACAATGCGCGATTTATTGGACTGAATTGGGCCGATAAAGTGCCATTCTAAATCCAGTTCGGGGTGCAAGGTATTGAAGTATTGAACTTTATCCGCGCCCTCTTGCACATAATTTTCACCAAATAAACGTTGCCCAGCGCGCGCTGCTTCTAGAATCGCCTCGACAGGTTTGGTCTTACTGACCGCTAAAAGTTGCACTCTCTCTCGAGCGCGTCCACACTTTTGTTGTGCACTTTCAATTTGTGAAGTGATCTGTTCAATGTTTTGTTGAATACTACTCATAGCCTAACTTTACTAAGGAAATTAAATGGATATCGCTGAGCTACTGGATTTTAGTGTAAAGCACAACGCTTCGGATCTACACCTATCTGCAGGTGTTCCACCTATGGTACGGATAGATGGTGAAGTAAGAAAGCTCGGAGTGCCTGCTTTTACTCATGCTGACGTGCATCGTTTGATTTTTGAGATCATGAACGATGCTCAGCGTAGTGAATTTGAAGAAAAACTGGAAGTGGATTTCTCATTTGAGCTGCCTAATGTAGGGCGTTTTCGTGTCAATGCTTTCCATCAATCTCGTGGCTGCTCTGCGGTTTTCCGGACGATTCCTACGGTGATCCCAACCTTGGAAGAACTACAAGCGCCTGACATTTTTAATAAAATCGCCAATTATGAGAAAGGATTGGTACTGGTGACCGGGCCAACAGGGTCGGGTAAGTCGACCACACTGGCAGCAATGGTTGATTACATTAATTCTCATCACAACAAACACATTTTAACCATTGAAGACCCCATTGAGTTTGTGCATAGCAACAATAAATGTTTGGTTAACCAACGTGAAGTGCACCGAGATACCCACAGTTTTAAAGCGGCGCTACGCTCGGCGCTGCGCGAAGATCCGGATGTAATCTTAGTCGGTGAGCTGCGCGATCAAGAAACCATCAGCTTAGCGTTAACCGCGGCTGAAACCGGGCATTTAGTGTTCGGCACGTTACATACCAGCTCTGCGGCGAAAACCATCGACCGGATCATTGATGTGTTTCCCGGTAGTGATAAAGAGATGGTTCGTTCAATGCTCTCTGAATCATTGCGAGCCGTGATTGCGCAAAAGCTGCTAAAACGTTTAGGTGGAGGCCGCGTCGCATGTCATGAAATTATGCTTGCCACTCCTGCGATTCGTAACTTGATCCGCGAGGATAAGGTTGCGCAGATGTATTCCATCATCCAAACGGGTGCGGCGCATGGCATGCAAACCATGGAACAGAATTCCAAACAGTTGATTGCGCAAGGTATTGTCGATCAAGAAGAAGTGCAGAAAAAACTGGAAGTCAATTCATCACCATTTTAAGAGAGAGCTCATGGAACTGAACCAATGTCTTGAGGGTATGTTGACTCAAAAAGCTTCCGACTTGTACCTCACCGTAGGAGCGCCAGTGTTATTTCGCGTCGATGGAGAGTTAAGAGCTCATGGCGAAAAGTTATCCCAAACGCAGGTGATGGCGTTGTTAGATGCCATGATGGATGAGGATCGCCGCCGTGAATTTCGACGTACACGTGAAGCCAATTTTGCAGTGGTGAGAGAGATTGGCCGCTTTCGTGTCAGTGCTTTTTTCCAACGTGAGCTGCCCGGTGCGGTGATCCGCCGCATTGAAACTCATATCCCCACTTTTGAAGAATTAAAGTTACCGGGTGTGTTGCAAGATCTCTCGATTGCAAAGCGTGGGCTGGTGCTGGTGGTAGGCGCGACGGGGTCGGGCAAATCGACCACCATGGCGGCCATGACGGGCTATCGTAACTCGCACCGAACTGGGCATATTTTAACAGTGGAAGATCCGATTGAGTTTGTGCATGAGCATCAGCGTTGCATTGTGACCCAGCGAGAAGTGGGGTTGGATACCGAGAGTTACGAAGTGGCTCTGAAAAACTCGCTGCGCCAAGCCCCTGATATGATTTTAATTGGTGAGATCCGTTCACGTGAAACGATGGAATATGCGATGACCTTTGCCGAGACAGGTCATTTATGTATGGCAACGTTACATGCTAACAATGCCAACCAAGCGCTTGAGCGAATTTTGCATTTGGTTCCTAAAGAGCAAAAAGAGCAGTTTTTGTTTGATCTATCAATGAACCTCAAAGGCGTCGTGGGGCAGCAGTTGATCCGCGATAAGAATGGCAAGGGACGACATGGTGTGTTTGAGATTTTACTCAACAGCCCTCGAATTTCCGATTTGATCCGCCGTGGTGATCTGCACGAATTGAAAGCGACGATGGGCAAATCAAAAGAAGTGGGGATGCAGACTTTTGACCAAGCACTGTATCAACTGGTCGTTGATGACAAAATCAGTGAACAAGATGCACTGCACAGCGCTGACTCGGCTAACGATTTGCGTTTAATGTTAAAAACAAAGCGTGGCGAAGGGATCAGCAGTGGCACATTGGATAACGTGCAGATTGATATGGAATAGTTGCAGTTCAAGACGAACAATCCCGAATTCGATTCGGGATTGTTCTGCACCGCTGTATTAAAGTTAAGTTACGCGAGGTTAAGTTAAGCGCCCCATTGCGCTTCAAACCAGCTCTCTAAGATCACTACGGCTGATTGGCAATCGACATTGCCTTTGCTCAGCGCCTTATAGCCGCCCATGGCAAATAAGTCGGCGCGGGCTTCCCGGGTTGAAAGCCGTTCGTCATGCATCTCGACGGCTAAGCCAAAGCGCCCGTGTAAACGCTGCGCAAATTTTTTGGCTCGTGGGGTAATGGTTTCTAATGCTTTGCCGTGCAAATCTGTTGGTAGCCCTACCACCAATAAATGGGGTTGCCACTCTTTGATCTGCTTTTCGATCTCTTCCCAATGTGGAATTCCGTCATTGGCTTTAAAGGCTTTAAGTGGCGATGCGGTGCCTGTAACTTCTTGGCCAATCGCACTGCCGATGCTTTTGGTGCCAAAGTCAAAAGCCATAATGGTTCTGGATGTCATAATCAGTATCTTGAATGTTGCAACGAAGGCTCTAAAAAGGCGCGTTACCTAGTTAGAGCCGTAAAGGTTAGAGCCGTAAAAGTTAAGCATGCCCAGCTTGCGCTGAGAGTTGGATGGGATCAATGCCGAGTTTTTTAATCGCCTGATTCCACTTATCGTGAATGGGCGTATTAAAGATAACCTCTGGATCGGCCTCAATGGTTAACCAAGAATTTTCAGCCAGCTCTAACTCAAGCTGACCGGGCTCCCAGCCAGAATAACCCAGAGCCACAAGATAGTGACTTGGTTCGGCATCCGTGCCCAGTACCGCTAAAATATCTTTCGATGTGGTGACGGCAATGTCATCGCTCATACGGATGCTGGATTCATAATGATCTTTCGGTCGATGTAGGATAAAACCGCGATCTTCAGAAACAGGACCGCCATTCAATACGGGCCTTTTTAGGCTATCAAGTTGAAGCTTCGGGTAGCTTGGCTCAACATCGACTTGGTTTAACATGCCGCCCACGGTGATATCAATCGGCACATTAATCATCAAGCCCATCGCCCCCTCTTCATTGTGCTCACAGATGTAAATAACACTGTGCTTGAAGTAAGGGTCTCTCATACTTGGCATGGCGACTAAAAAATGATTTGTAAGATTCATACTGCCTCCAACCTATCGCAAATTACTGGGCAAGAGTTTGCCCAGTTCAGCATGACTTGTTGATTCGACGCTCAATCGCGTCCATCAACTTACCGGTAATTGAGATATCAAAGGCGGCCTCTATTTCACGAATACACGTAGGGCTCGTCACGTTGATCTCAGTGAGCTTGTCGCCAATAACGTCAAGTCCGACAAAGATTAAGCCTTTTTCTTTCAATGTTGGGGCAATAGTTTGAGCAATTTTTTTATCGGTTTCGCTTAGCGGACGCGCTTCACCACGGCCACCAGCTGCCAAATTGCCACGGGTTTCGCCTTGTGCCGGAATTCGCGCTAGGCAGTAAGGCATTGGTTCACCATCGACCACTAAAATACGTTTATCACCGTTGCTGATGTCAGGTACAAAAGTTTGCGCCATACAGTAGTTTTGGCCGTGGTTAGTTAATGTTTCGATAATGACAGATACGTTTGGATCACCCTCTTTAACGCGGAAGATAGATGCCCCGCCCATACCGTCTAACGGTTTTAAAATCACATCACCATGTTGCGCGCGGAAGGCTTTAATTTTTTCCGCTTTACGCGTCACTATGGTGGTTGGCGTTAGTTCAGGGAACCATGCCGTAAACAGTTTCTCATTGCAGTCACGTAAGCTTTGCGGCTTATTGACGATTAATGTTCCTGCTTCTTCTGCTCGTTCTAGAATGTAGGTTGCGTAGATATATTCAGTGTCAAACGGCGGATCTTTACGCATCAATACTGCATCGAGATCAGCCAGTGGAATAGTTTGCTCAGATAAAAACTCATACCAACCGTTCGGATCTTCTTTTAATGTCACCACTTTGGTATCGGCAAAAGCGACACCTTGATCTAAGTGTAGATCATTCATCTTCATATAGTGGATTTCATAACCACGACGCTGCGCTTCTAGCAACATGGCAAAGCTGGAATCTTTTTTGATGTTAATGGACGAGATAGGGTCCATGACGATACCAAGTTTAATCATTGTTTTTCTCCGGTTAGCCAAGATCGCCAAAGCGAACTTGAAGAGCAGTAATAGCCGTTAAGGCCGTAGTTTCAGTACGCAGTACGCGTGGGCCTAGCAAGGTTTCTTCAAAATGGTACTGTTCAGTCATGCTAATTTCTGATTCTGATAAGCCCCCTTCAGGGCCAATCAACAAACGGACTTTATTGATGGGTTGAGGCAGGGTATTAATCGAATACTTCGCACGTGGATGTAAGTTGAGCTTGAGCGCATCACTGGGTTCGGCACACCACTCTTCCAACTGCATAATTGGGCGGATCAGCGGCACTATATTGCGGCCGCACTGCTCACAAGCGCTGATTGCAATTTTTTGCCACTGTTCCAGTTTTTTCTCAAAACGTTTGGCATCTAATTTCACGCCGCAACGTTCAGAAATCAAAGGCGTGATGGTATTGACGCCAAGTTCGACCGATTTTTGAATGGTGAACTCCATTTTGTCTCCACGCGAGATCACCTGCCCAAGGTGTAAATTAAGAGGCGATTCACAGCTGCTTTCGACTCTTTTCAATACATTGACCAGCACATTTTTTTTGCTGACCTCGGTAATTTCCGCTGGGAATTCCGCGCCACTGCCATCAAAAAGCAGTACTTCTTGGCCCGCTTGCATGCGTAACACCCGGCCAATATGCCCAGCCGCATCATCATTGAGAGCAATAATGCTTGAGGATTGAAGAGGAGTCGGATGATAAATTCTAGGGATACGCATGGATAGTTCCTACCTGACGTTGAATAGCCATTAACATGGATGCTTTACACTGAAAAAACAAGGGGCAAGGGCGAGTTTCAATCACGAAAATAGCCCACAAAAAGTACCTCATGAACGGCACTGTTGCTGCACAAATGGGTTGTGGTTGCCTTGAACTTTGGCAATTCGCTGATCGCGTTTGCATTCCCACTCATCGGCTGGGTATTGGCGATTCCAAGCTTGCATTAGTTGTGTTTGGGACTTGGATAACTGAAAGCCATAGTTTTGGCTCATGTACAGATAGGTACGAGCAATTGAGCCACGTGCTCTATCGGGTGGCATGACTTTGCGTTGTTTAAAATCGACCTGCATTTCACAACGGCCATAGCTTTCACCTTCTACGCCATTCCACTGATTGAAATTGTAGTTTGAACGATCGCCGTTGACTTCGCCAATCGCCGGCGTCAGGTTGTGGAGGTCAGCTTCCATCGAACGAAAAATAGTATCATTTTTGGTGCAATTTTTACGCCCACCTTGTTGCCAGCACTGACGCTGGTGGCCAAATTGCCAAGCAGGGACGACGTGTTCCCATTCAATGCGGCTGGCGCGAGTTTGCTGTTTGCGAACTTGGTAACCACAAGCTTGTAAGTCGGGCGTGCCTTTCTTACCTTGCCATGCTATGTCACAACCGCAATAAAAGCTCACTGGATGATCATGATAGATTTTCAATGCTTCTTTTTTAGCTTGAGAAAAGGAAGCGGGAGGCGCAGCTAGTGCACAAAACGAGAACAGAGCTAAGCTGCTATTCACAAGCAATAAGCGAAAATAGGACATCATTTAGACTGATATAAGTATGGTTTTTATAAGTCTAACACTCAGATTAAAGAATAATAAATGATGTTTTTGTTGTTAATTGCAGATGGGTGTAACCACACCGCTGTAGATTCAAGTAGCAGCAACCCAAGTTTATTTAGGAAAGCTGCACGCCAGTAAAATGGAGCGTTTGTGCACAGTGTTGGCAGCGGTAGATGGCTTGATTGCGCATCACTTTATTGTGGCGACGGACAGTGAGCGGGTAATGTGCACAGGCGCAGTGATATTCAAAGGTTTTACCTTGCACTGAAGAGACTTCAAAGCGATGAGTGGTATTGGCTGGTAAATGAAACACTTGATTCATCACAGCCTGCCACTCTTTACCGTGTGGAGGAACGCGACCATAGCGCTGGTAGGTAATTAGGTGGGCGATTTCATGTGGGATCACTTCATCGAGAAAGGCGCGTTGATTTTCAGCAAACAGCACTGGATTCAGTCTGATTTCCCAACGTTGTAAATAAGCCTTACCTGCCGCCTTTCCCCGCAACTGATAGTTGATACTCGGCATAGGGAAGTCGTGTTGAAAATAGTGACGAGCGGTTGTGATGCACTGCTTTGCTTTTACTTGCGCACGGTAATGTAGCTCAAAATTAGGCACAGATTCATTCCTAGAAAAAAGCCCTTGCGAATGAGCAAGGGCTTACAAATTTAAACTAGGTTGAAAATTACTTCAAGCCAGCAAAGTCACGCAGGATGGCGGCTTTGTCAGTCGCTTCCCAAGGAAACTCTTCACGGCCGAAGTGACCGTAAGCGGCGGTTTTCTTGTAGATCGGTTGCAGTAAATTGAGCATTTCTTGTAAGCCGTATGGGCGTAGGTCGAAGTGCTGGCGTACCGCTTCAATGATGATCTCTTGTGATACTTTTTCAGTACCAAAGGTTTCGACCATGATTGAGGTTGGATCTGCGATACCAATGGCGTATGACAACTGAATTTCACAGCGGTCAGCAAGGCCTGCCGCTACGATGTTTTTCGCTACATAACGCGCCGCGTAGGCTGCACTACGGTCTACTTTTGATGGATCTTTACCAGAGAATGCACCACCACCGTGACGCGCTGCGCCGCCGTAGGTATCAACAATGATCTTACGACCAGTTAAACCACAGTCACCCATTGGGCCGCCAATCACAAAACGACCGGTTGGGTTGATGAAGAATTTGGTCTCTTTGCTAAGCCACTCGGCTGGCAACACAGGCTTAATGATCTCTTCCATGACGCCTTCGCGTAGGTCAGCTGTCGAGATAGAGTCGCAATGTTGCGTTGAAAGAACGACTGCATCAATTCCGACAATTTTACCTTGGTCATATTGGAAGGTAACTTGAGATTTCGCATCAGGACGTAGCCAAGAAAGCGTGCCATTTTTACGCACTTCTGCTTGTTTTTGCATCAAGCGGTGAGCGTAGGTGATTGGTGCCGGCATCAGGATTTCAGTTTCGTTGGTCGCGTAACCGAACATAATACCTTGGTCACCAGCGCCTTGTTCTTTAGGATCGGCCTTATCAACACCTTGGTTGATATCAGGTGACTGTTTACCAATGGTATTCAAAACGGCGCAAGAATTGGCATCGAAACCCATCTCTGAGTTGACGTAACCAATTTCACGAACGGTTTGGCGAGTAAGCTCTTCAATGTCCACCCATGCAGAGGTAGTGATTTCACCACCAACCATGACCATGCCGGTTTTCACGTAAGTTTCACAAGCAACGCGCGCTTTGATGTCTTGTTCTAGAATCGCATCCAAAACTGCATCAGAAATTTGGTCTGCAATTTTATCTGGATGGCCTTCTGAAACGGATTCAGAAGTAAACAGGTGCTTAACCATGTGAGCTCCACTTTTAATCGTTGGACTATGGCAAGCTTCGCTCACCATCGTTATTCATTAGTTTATGTAGGTATTTCTACATCTAGACGTCTATTCTAGTTTTGAATGGTCGAATTACAAGTTATTTTTACGCCTGTCTGTAAACCAAACGTTTGCTTAAATTTAGATGAAAAATTGGAGTTTGGTTTTTTATCCTAAAAATAAGCGCTAAAGAGCACTATTTCTCCAGTAAAACGTTTGCAGTGAGAAAAGTGCTTTGAGAGAATAGCCGCGCTATTTTCAGCCCATTTCCGTTAATTTGAATTCGCTTAATGCACTCAGGAGCAGACATGTCTTCCCGTAACCTTGTTTCTAATAAAGAACTCGCCAATGCCATCCGTGCTCTTAGTATGGACGGTGTTCAACAAGCTAACTCTGGTCACCCTGGTGCACCGATGGGTATGGCCGATATCGCCGAAGTTCTTTGGCGTAGTCACTTAAACCATAACCCACAAAACCCACAATGGGCTGACCGCGACCGTTTTGTGCTGTCAAACGGCCACGGCTCAATGCTGATTTACTCTTTATTGCACCTGAGCGGTTACGCGCTGTCGATTGATGATTTGAAAAACTTCCGTCAATTGCACTCAAAAACACCGGGTCACCCAGAATACGGTTACGCGCCGGGCATTGAAACCACCACGGGCCCACTAGGCCAAGGTATTACTAATGCGGTCGGCATGGCGATGGCTGAAAAAGCACTGGCGGCGCAGTTCAACAAACCGGGTCACGACATCGTTGACCACTTCACTTATGTATTCATGGGTGATGGCTGTTTGATGGAAGGCATCTCGCACGAGGCGTGTTCTCTTGCAGGTACGCTAGGTCTTGGCAAACTGATTGCGTTTTGGGATGACAACGGTATTTCTATTGATGGTCATGTGGAAGGCTGGTTCTCTGATGACACGCCAAAACGTTTTGAAGCCTACGGCTGGCATGTTATTGCTGCGGTTGATGGCCATAACGCTGAAGCGATTAATGCCGCGATTGAGGCTGCAAAAGCAGACCCTCGTCCAACCTTGATTTGCACCAAAACCATCATCGGTTTTGGCTCGCCAAACAAAGCGGGCTCACACGACTGTCACGGTGCCCCTTTAGGCGCTGAAGAAATCAAAGCGGCGCGTGAATTCTTGGGTTGGCCGCATGCACCTTTCCATATCCCTGCCGACATTTACGCGCAGTGGGATGCCAAAGAAGCTGGCCAGGCGAAAGAAACCGATTGGAACGCCAAGTTTGAAGCGTACGCCGCCGCTTACCCAGCCGAAGCCGCTGAGTTCAAACGCCGCGTAAATGGCGAGTTGCCAGCAGAATGGGAAGCGAAAGCGAGTCAAATTATTGCTGACCTTCAAGCTAACCCAGCCAATATTGCGTCACGTAAAGCGTCACAAAATGCGCTGGAAGCGTTTGGTAAAATGCTGCCAGAATTTATGGGCGGCTCGGCGGACTTGGCACCGTCTAACCTGACCATGTGGTCGGGCTCTCAATCGCTCACGGCGGAAGATTTCTCGGGTAACTACATTCACTACGGTGTGCGTGAATTCGGTATGACTGCCATCATGAATGGTATCGCGCTGCACGGTGGCTTCGTTCCTTACGGCGCAACCTTCCTGATGTTTATGGAATACGCCCGTAATGCAATGCGTATGGCCGCGCTGATGAAAATTCAGAACATTCAAGTCTACACTCATGACTCGATTGGTTTGGGTGAAGATGGCCCAACCCATCAACCGGTTGAGCAAGTGGCTTCACTGCGTTTGACACCAAACATGAGCACATGGCGTCCGTGTGATCAAGTGGAATCAGCCGTCGCATGGAAGTTGGCGATTGAGCGTAAAGATGGCCCATCAGCGCTGATTTTCTCTCGCCAAAACCTAGCGCAGCAGCCACGCAGCGAAGCGCAAGTTGCGGATATCGCGAAAGGTGGTTACATCCTAAAAGAGTGCGCTGGTCAGCCTGAGCTTATCCTGATTGCCACTGGCTCTGAAGTTGAACTGGCGGTAAAAGCCGCAGAGCAACTTACAGCCGAAGGTAAGAAAGTGCGCGTAGTTTCGATGCCATCAACCGATGCGTTTGATAAACAAGATGCAGCCTACCGCGAAGCCGTACTACCAGCAGCCGTGACTAAGCGTATTGCAATTGAAGCAGGTATCGCGGATTTCTGGTACAAGTACGTTGGTTTTGGCGGCAAGATCATCGGTATGACTACCTTTGGTGAGTCAGCACCGGCGGATCAACTGTTCAAAATGTTCGGCTTTACAACTGAAAACGTGGTGAAACAAGCACAAGAGTTGCTTGCTTAAGTCGTTTAGTTTTTAATGCAAAAGCCCAGCGAGTCATTCGCTGGGCTTTTTTGATCTTGATGTTTATGGTGCTTTCCATTCCTCAGGACAGGCTTGACGTAGCGCGTCGATAAACAGACGCAGTTTGAGCGGATGTCTGCCTGCTGGATAATGACAACTAATTTCAGTGGGTGGCGACAACCATTCTGGCAAACATGCTTGCACACTGTTTGGGTGCGCTTGTTCAAAGCCTTTGGCAAACCATGTCGGCAGTAAGCCGATGCCTCTTCCTTTGGCTATCGCATCCGCTTGCATAGCTAAATTATCACTCTGCAAGCGGCTTGTGAGCGCAGGTAAAAGATAGCTGCCGTGAATAGGATGGATGAGAGCCAAGGCTTCTTGGCGAAAAGCGATAAAATCAATCCAAGGATGTTTGACTAGATCCTGTGGATGCTCTGGCATGTCGTTATTGGCAAGATAGTGTGGCGACGCATAAGGTGAATATTGCCAATGGCCGAGCAATTCACGTCTCCAGCCTTGTTGAGCAAACGGGCCAATCCAAATCAGTAAATCAGGCTCAATATGTGACTCTTCTGCCACATATTGGCTGTAGAGTCGAATGTTGATTTCGGTGTGGGTTTGCATGAACTCATCCAATACGTTGCTCAACCAGCCACGAATTAAGTTCGGATGAACCACCAAGGTCATTTCACCGCTGATTTGGTTATTAAACTCTTGCAGTGCTTCATGGCTTTTTTCTGCTAATTCAAGCAGTTGTTCTGTATAGACTGCAAAAACTTGCCCAGCTTTAGTCAAAGTTAGACGGTTGCCTTGCCGAGCAATTAAGGCTTGTCCGAGATCGTTTTCCAAAGACGCCAAACGTCGACTGAGGGTGGACTTAGGCTGTTCCAGCGCTTTCGCCGCCGCAGTCAGGCTTTTGTATTGACAGAGAGCATGGAAAGCTTTGATCGCACTGAAATCATGCATAAGTAAAATGGCCTTTTAATCTAATCATCACTGTGTTCCATATTCGGTATCGACCATTCCATCTGTCTATCTATCTCAATCATCAAAATTATGAATAATCCACCTCTGAAATTAATAATCATTATCATTTAAAGGAGTGGTACATGTCCAGACTCAATCCGCTGAATGTTGCAATTACTGCGGCGCTCGGGTTATTCACCTCATCACACGTGTTCGCTGAAGAAATTCAATCTTATGAGAAATTAGTGGTGACGGCGGCTGGTTTTGAACAAACACAAGCGCAGGCTCCAGCTAGTATCAGTGTGATTACACGAGAAGAGTTGCAATCACGTTATTATCGTGATGTAACCGATGCACTGCGCAGTGTGCCGGGCGTGTTGGTGACTGGAGGTGGTGACAAAACAGACATCAGCTTGCGCGGTATGAGTTCAAACTACACCTTGATGTTAGTCGATGGTAAGCGTCAATCTTCACGTCAAACTCGACCAAATAGTGATGGCCCAGGTATTGAGCAGGGATGGATGCCACCACTGCAAGCCATTGAACGAATTGAAGTAATTCGTGGCCCAATGTCGACTTTATATGGCTCAGATGCCATTGGTGGTGTGATCAATATCATCACACGAAAAGATAATCAAGAGTGGTCAGGCAGTGTTCAGTTGGATACGGTTTTCCAAGAAAATCGCGATTCTGGCGATCAGAACAGCGTCAACTTTTTCCTGACAGGGCCACTGGCCGACAATCTTTCTCTGCAAGTTTATGGACAGAGCACCGAGCGCGATGAAGATAAGATTGAACGTGGCTACCAAGACAAAAGCTTAAAAAGTTTAACTTCAAAGTTGAACTACCAACTTAATGAGCAACATGATCTGACTTTTGAAGTGGGTACTTCCGCACAAGATCGCCGAGGCAATGTAGGGTTATCCGTGCCAACGACAGGTTGTAAAGGTGGGTGCGAAGACAGCTTAAACGAATACCGTAGAACCTATATTTCCCTTTCTCACCAAGGGGATTGGGGCGACTATGGTGTGTCAGATACTTATGTCCAACGTGAAGTAAGTAACAATAAAAGCCGTGAGATGGAGATCATCAATACGGTGGCTAAATCAAGCTTAGTGGTGCCATTGACTAACAATACGGCAACCGTAGGCATTGAGGCTTCACATTCAAAGTTAGAAGATTTCACCTCAAATAAAGCCTCTGATTTAACTCAGATTGAAAGCACTCAATGGGCGGCGTTTGTTGAAGACGAGTGGCGCATGACCGAGTCGTTCAACCTAACCTTAGGTGGCCGTGTTGACCACGATGAAAATTATGGTTCTCATTTTAGCCCAAGAGCGTATGGCGTGTGGACCATCAATCCAGCGTGGATTCTGAAAGGTGGCGTGGCAACGGGTTTCCGTTCACCGCAGCTCAGAGAAGTCACGCCAAATTGGGCGCAAGTGAGTGGTGGCGGTAATATCTACGGCAACCCAGATTTAAAACCCGAAACTTCAATCAACAAAGAGTTGGGGTTGATGTACCAAAATGGAGCGGGTCTTAACGCGAGTTTGACTTTCTTCCATAATGATTTTAAAGACAAAATTACCCGTGTTGTGTGCCCAAGCAACGTCTGTACTGCAGGCCCGAACGAGTGGGGTTCTGATCCCACTTATCGAGTGAACGTTGATGAAGCGTACACGCGTGGAGTTGAAAGTACGCTCGGTTTACCTATCACAGAAACGGTTTATTTCAACGCGAGCTATACCTTTACTGACTCAGAGCAAAAAACCGGAAAATATCAAGGTATGCCACTTGAGCAACAACCTGAGCATCGCTTCAGCGCTGATATTGATTGGCAAGCGACTGACAACTTGAGCAGTTGGTTGAAGCTGACTTATCGTGGAAAAGAGAGCAACCCAGTCACTGGCCCTTCTCGTAGCAGCTTGATTGAGCCAGCTTATCAGTTCATCGATACTGGCATCACTTACGCGCTTTCTTCTCAAGTAAGCTTGAAAGGTGCGATTTACAATCTACTCGATGAAGAAATTTCATACCAAGAATATGGCTATGTAGAAGATGGACGTCGTTATTGGTTAGGTATTGACGTTAATTTTTAAACCATCAATACCGCAAATGAAATGGCTCCCGTTTGGTGAGCCATTTTTTATGGACATCTTTCTTGTCGTAGCCGCCGTTGCTTGTACCTTGAGTCCGTTTAGAAACGGAATCTTTTGCGACAACTGATGGCTTGGGGTGTTGCTCTTGGTCGCTATCGGTTACTATCTGTACCACGAAAAAAGTTAAGACGATGGAATGATGCTTAAAGTCGCGATCAATGGTTTTGGACGTATCGGGCGCAACGTGCTGCGTGCGATATATGAAAGTGGAAAAAGTCAGCAGATAAAAGTGGTAGCGGTGAATGAGCTGGCGCTACCTGATGCGATGGCGCACCTACTGCAATACGACACTACTCATGGTCGATTTGGTAAAAAGATCACCAATGATCAAGAGCATATCTATGTTCATCATGGGCTGGATGAGTATGACTCGATTCGAATTTTGCACCTTAGTGAAATCAAACTTCTGCCATGGCGCGATTTAGGCGTTGATATTGTGCTCGACTGCACGGGTGTGTACGGCTCAAAAGCCGATGGTTTGGAGCACATTGAGGCAGGCGCAAAGAAGGTACTCTTTTCACATCCCGGCTCACATGATCTGGATAATACAATCATTTATGGGGTCAACCATGAGACGCTAACCGCAGAACATCGCATTGTGTCGAACGGATCCTGTACCACCAACTGCATTGTACCGATTATTAAAGTGCTTGATGAAGCGTTTGGTATCGATTCAGGAACCATTACCACCATTCACTCGTCAATGAATGATCAACAAGTGATTGATGCCTACCACACCGATTTGCGTCGAACACGTTCTGCAAGCCAATCCATCATTCCAGTAGACACCAAGTTGCACAAAGGAATTGAAAGGATCTTTCCGAAATTTTCTAACAAATTTGAAGCGATATCAGTGCGCGTACCGACAGTTAATGTCACAGCGATGGATTTGAGTGTCACAATTAATACGAATGTGAAAGTTAATGACGTAAATCAAACCATTGTTAACGCATCTCAGTGTACATTACGTGGCATTGTTGACTATACTGAAGCTCCGCTTGTTTCCATCGATTTTAACCACGATCCCCATAGTGCGATTGTTGATGGTTCACAAACAAGAGTGAGTAACGGGCAGCTTGTTAAAATGCTCGTTTGGTGTGATAACGAATGGGGCTTTGCGAATCGCATGCTGGATACGGCACTCGCAATGCAAGCATCCGAGTAGTAGCAGGATGATGGAGATTTATTTATTTTCAGGCTTGAAATAAATAACTCAAATCTCCATATCGATAACCAGTTTGAAGAATTTATAGGCTCGGCAAGGTTGCCGGGTTTCCAAAAACTTTATTTATTAATATTTGAGAGGACAAACCATGTCTGTAATCAAGATGACCGACCTGGACCTAGCAGGTAAACGCGTATTTATCCGTGCTGACCTAAACGTACCAGTGAAAGATGGCAAAGTAACTTCTGATGCACGTATTCTTGCATCGCTACCAACAATTCAGCACTGCCTAGCGGCGGGCGCTAAAGTGATGGTTACTTCTCACCTAGGTCGTCCAACTGAAGGCGAATACGCGGAAGAGTTCTCTCTACTACCAGTGGTTAATTACCTAAACGACGCGCTAGATTGCGAAGTGAAACTGGCAAAAGATTACCTAGATGGCCTAGAGCTAAACGCAGGTGAGCTTGTTGTTCTAGAAAACGTCCGCTTTAACAAAGGCGAGAAAAAGAACGAAGAAGAACTATCTAAAAAATACGCAGCTCTTTGCGACGTATTTGTGATGGATGCATTTGGTACGGCTCACCGTGCACAAGCCTCAACTCACGGCATTGGTATGCAAGCACCTATCGCTTGTGCTGGTCCACTATTGGCAGCAGAACTTGAAGCACTAGGCAAAGCCATGGATAACCCAGAGCGTCCATTAGTGGCTATCGTTGGTGGCTCAAAAGTGTCTACTAAACTAACGGTTCTAGAATCGCTATCTAAAATTGCTGACCAACTGGTTGTTGGCGGTGGTATTGCTAACACTTTCATCGCAGCAGCAGGCCACAACGTAGGTAAGTCTCTATATGAAGCAGACTTGCTTGAAACGGCTAAAAAGTTGATGAAAGAGTGTTCTATTCCAGTAGCAACAGATGTTGCTTGTGCAAAAGCCTTTGATGAAAACGCAGAAGCGGAAATCAAAAACGTGGCGGATGTTCAAGATGACGATATGATTTTCGACCTAGGTCCAGACTCAACCGCACAACTGGCTGAAATCATCGCTAACGCAAAAACCATTCTATGGAACGGTCCTGTTGGCGTATTTGAATTCAAAAACTTCGAAGCAGGTACAAAAGGTATCTCTGAAGCGATTGCGAAATCTGCAGGTTTCTCAGTGGCTGGTGGTGGTGACACACTAGCGGCAATCGACAAGTTCGGTATCAAAGCCGACGTATCTTACATCTCTACTGGCGGCGGTGCATTCCTTGAGTTTGTTGAAGGTAAAGTACTACCAGCGGTTGAAATGCTAGAAGCACGCGCGAAAGCTTAATGACTAATGAAAGCGGGAGTGATTCCCGCTTTCTTGTTTGCTGCACGTGTGTTTTTATTCTGATAGAATGACGCCAGTTGTGAGCAAACGTTTGCAAGAATTTAAACTTAACTGTTTTATTTTTAAAACGATAGAAAAAATAGGATCAAATCCATGTCTAAGATCTTCGATTTCGTAAAACCAGGCGTAATTTCTGGCGATGACGTACAGAAAGTATTTGAAGTTGCAAAACAAAATAACTTTGCTCTTCCTGCAGTAAACGTAGTGAACACTGACTCTATCAATGCGGTTCTTGAAGCTGCATCTAAAGTTAAAGCGCCAGTGGTTGTTCAGTTCTCTAACGGTGGCGCGGCTTTCTTTGCTGGTAAAGGCGTTAAACTTGCTGGTCAAGGTGCACAAATCCTAGGTGCGGTTGCTGGCGCGAAATATGTTCACGCTGTAGCAGAAACTTACGGTGTGCCTGTTATTCTTCACACTGACCACGCTGCGAAGAAACTACTTCCTTGGATCGACGGTCTACTAGACGCAGGCGAAGAGTTCTTCGCTCAAACTGGTAAGCCTCTATTCTCTTCTCATATGCTAGACCTTTCTGAAGAGTCTCTAGAAGAGAACGTTGAAACTTGTGCGAAATACCTAGAGCGTATGGCTAAAATGGGTATGACTATCGAGATCGAACTGGGTTGTACTGGTGGCGAAGAAGACGGCGTTGACAACTCAGACATGGATTCATCTGAGCTGTACACTTCTCCTGAAGACGTAGCTTACGCTTACGAGAAATTGAGCGCAGTGAGCCACCGTTTCACTATCGCAGCTTCTTTCGGTAACGTACACGGTGTTTACCAAGCGGGTAACGTGGTACTGACTCCAACTATCCTACGTGATTCACAAGCGTATGTTTCTGAGAAATTTGGCCTTCCAGCGAACTCTCTAAACTTCGTATTCCACGGTGGTTCTGGTTCTTCTGAAGCCGAGATCAAAGAGTCAATCAGCTATGGTGTTATCAAAATGAACATCGATACTGATACTCAGTGGGCAACTTGGGACGGTATCCGTCAGTACGAAGCTGAAAACCATGATTACCTACAAGGTCAAATTGGTAACCCTACGGGTGAATCTGCGCCAAACAAGAAATACTACGATCCACGCGTATGGCTACGTGCTGGTCAAGCATCGATGGTTGCTCGTTTAGAGAAAGCCTTCGCTGACCTTAATGCGATCGACGTACTATAAGTTCATTTATCTGGACTAAGTGATGAACCCGCTCAATGAGCGGGTTTTTTTATGGCCGAGATTCAGACAAAATGACTGGCGGATTGTTAAAATATTGCTTAACCTCTAACAAGCTCATATCAATGCTTCCAAGTAACTATTTGTTTTGTCAGTGTTTACATAAAACTGACTTTGCAACATAACCAAAGTGAGATATTGTGCCAAAAAACTGACACTCTGCTGTCAGTCGTTTTTTGTCTTTGATGTTCAGTGGTAACAACATTCAAAATGATTTTATAAAGAGGAAATGCAATATGTCAGGTGAATCAATGGGCATCGAAGCTCCATTAGTCGATGGTTTAGCGCAAGCCAATACTTGGCTGACCAATAATTCAGATCTTTTGATACAATACGGCGTCAATATTATTTCCGCTATTCTGATCCTATTTATCGGTAACATTGTTGTTAAAGCTGTGGCTGGAAGTGTTGCCAAGGCTCTGAAAAAGAAAGACATGGACAAAGCAGTTGTTGAGTTTGTTCATGGTCTAGTCCGTTATACGCTATTTGTGGTGGTATTAATTGCCGCTTTAGGTCGCATTGGTGTGCAAACCGCTTCTGTTGTGGCCATTATCGGTGCGGCTGGTTTGGCGGTTGGTTTAGCGCTACAAGGCTCCCTATCAAACTTTGCTGCGGGCGTTTTGATTGTGGCATTCCGCCCATTTAAATCCGGTGATTACGTGGAAGTGAGTGGTACTGCTGGATCGGTTGAATCGATTCAAATTTTTTCAACAGTACTGCGCACGCCTGACAATAAAATGGTGATTGTGCCTAATGGTTCGATCATCAGTGGCCCAATTGTTAACTATTCACGCCATGACACTCGTCGTATTGATTTGGTGATTGGTGTTTCTTATAAGTCCAATCTGCAAAAAACCAAGGAAGTGCTGGCTAAAGTAGTCGCGGCAGAGCCTCGTTTGTTGAAAGATCCTGCACCGACTATCGGTGTAATGGCCTTGGCCGATTCTTCAGTCAATTTTGTGGTTCGTCCTTGGGTGAAAACGACAGAGTATTGGGCTGTTTATTTTGATTTGTTACAAGCCATCAAAGAAGAGTTAGATAAAGAAGGTATTGAGATCCCATTCCCACAAATGGATGTTCATCTGAATAAAATGAATTAATTCATTTTCAATCAAGTGAAAAGGGCATGAAATGATTATTCAGTTCATGCCCTTTCTTTTTGTTGGTTATACACTTACACCAGATATTGAATTGCCAGCCCTTTTGCAAGGATAAAGGCGATGCTAAACATCATTGCAGCCACGGCCATGTCTATTCCTTTCTTCACGTTAGGCTTTGAGAGCGTCGGCCCCAGTTTCGCAGCACCAATTGATAAAGAATAAAACCATACAAAAGAGGCCATCATGGTTCCTAGAGCAAACGCGATGCGATCATGGCCTTCAAACTGACCACCAATCGATCCCAAAATCACAACCGTATCTAAGTATAAATGTGGGTTAAGCACAGTAACGGCTAACGCGCCCAAAATAACCGTTCGTTTACCACGTGCGATCACTTCGCCATCCGATTCATTAGTGCTTGTTGAAGTGAAGGCATTCCTTAAAGAAATAAATCCATAAAATGAGAGAAAAGCAACACCGCCTAAGGTAACCGAGGTCAGTAAGATTTCGTTACTTGAGAGTAGGGCACCGCCACCAAATATACCCAGAGAAATAAAAATCACATCCAGTAGACTACAGATGGTCGCCGTTGTTAAGTGGTGATTGCGCTTAATTCCTTGGTTTAGCACATAGGCATTTTGTGCACCAATAGGAATAATCATCGTTGCACCTAATCCAAAACCTTGTAGCAAAATCCACACATTCACAGCTCACCTCGTCGTAATAATTCAATACAGTGAGCGCACAATAGCGAGAGTATAAAAATAAGTATAATTAATGATTTTAATATTATATTAGTAATACTAATAATTATAAAAAGGAGCCTTGGATGAGAGGGCTAGATTACAAATGGATTGAGGCATTAGATGCGGTACTGCAACAAGGAAGCTTTGAACGAGCCGCTGAAAATCTCTATATTTCACAATCGGCTATTTCTCAAAGAATCAAGCAATTAGAGAGATTTATCGCCCAACCGGTCCTGATTCGAGAGCAGCCACCAAGGCCAACGCTGGTGGGAAAAAAATTGCTAGGGCTGTATCGTAGGGTGTGTTTGCTTGAAAATGAACTGGTGCCTGAATTGATGAATGAGGAGAATACGCGGCCTGTTTCAATAGCTATTGCCACTAATGCGGACAGTTTGGCTACTTGGTTACTTCCTGCGTTATCGAATACGATGAAAACGCGGCAAGTTGAGTTGAACCTGACGGTTTTCGGTGAGTCACGTACGATCGAAAAAATTAAAAATGGCGAAGTAGCTGGCGCAATAAGCTTAGAATCGCAAGCCATTCCTGGTTGTCATGCTGACTACTTAGGCCGAATGGACTATGTGTGTGTTGCCAGCCCGGAGTTTTATCAGCGTTATTTCTCTCAAGGTGTGAACTTTCATACTTTAAAAAAAGCACCAGCGGTATCGTATGATCAGTATGATGATCTGCATAAAAAATATTTGCATGATCACTTCAATGTGCCAAGAGATGCCGTCATAAACCATACCGTGGGTAGTTCAGAAGCTTTTGTTAAATTAGCCCTATCCGGTGCGGCGTATTGTTTGATCCCTCGCTTACAGATAGCACAAGAGCTCGAAATAGGCACGCTTACCGACATTACACCAGGGTTCATTTTAACCAACCGTATTTATTGGCATCATTGGCAGTTAGAAACGGGAATATTACAGGAAATTTCTCAGGCCATCGTTCAATATGCTCGCCAAGTGTTGCCGCAATGACAAAAGTTCAACGTCAAAGTTGTGTCATTTCATAAGCTATTAACTGTGCTTATGTAGAGTATCGCCTATGATGTATTCACCCATTTGAGTAAGGTAACTCCCATGAAATTAATGACAAGTGTAACGCTATTATCTGGATTGCTCAGTTTTGGTTCTATGGCGCAGGAAATGAATTTTCCTCATCTTTCAACGACAGGTTATGGTGAAGTCGTTGCGGCACCTGATATGGCTGAGTTTTCAGTTAAAGTGGTTGAATCGACGCTGACGGCGGAGCAGGCAAAAAGAGCGGTCGACAAAGTGGTAGAAGCATTTGTGGCGCGTTTGAAAGAATCCGGTGTGACTTCCCAACAAATATCGAGTTCAAATCTCTACCTTGCCCCTCAATATCACTACCCTAAGTCCGGTAAGCCTGAGTTAGTGGGTTATCAAGCAACAAGAAGTGTCACGGTTGAGGTTGAAGATTTAAGCCAGCTTAATCAATACCTTGATGTAGCGCTCGGTGAGGGCATTAACCAAGTCGACAATATTCAACTTAAAGTTCGGAATCAAGATCAATACCAGCAACAAGCTCGGCTAGCGGCGATTCAAGATGCGAATACCAAAGCACTATCATTGGCGGAAGGATTTAAGTTGAAATTAGGTGATGTGTGGCAGATAGACTACAACTCACCCAGCGTGCAGCCGATTATGATGCGTGCTATGGCAATGGATGCAAAATCTGAATCTAATAGTTACCAAGACTCGACGCTTATTATTCGCGATAGGGTGGACGTAGTCTACCAATTAAACAACTAAGCCCTTACCTAAGCTACTGATTGATTGGTTAATTTAAAATGGATAAAAACGAGCCTTTACTTCCATAAATTGATTGTATTATTAATCGGTAGCTTTTTGTTTTGTCTATTTTTTAAGATGCTATAATCCGCTCATCACTATTTAGGGTTAATATTTAGACAAGTCATGAGATACACAAAAATAATCAGCATCCTTCTCATCATTTGTTTCTTATTCAGCGCAATAGTGACTGGGTATTACTATCAGCGCTACCAAGAAGTGAAAGACAACGCAACGCAAAACACGGTAGCGGAGGCGTTTGATCAACTCAATGAAAGTGAGCGACAGTATCGGGGGTTGAAAGCTCAGGTCGGTTCCATTATTGATTTGCTTAGTCGAAGCCAAAGTTTGTATGAATTTATTTTTTCTCCTTCAGAGATAAATCAGCAGCATCTTGAAAATATATGGTCTTCGGTTGCTGAAAAGCAAACATGGTATAGTTCGATTACACTTTTGGATTTATTTGGGCATGAGCGACTCCGTATTGATTATTCTGCGGACAACCATTTAGCCTCTAGTGCAAAAAATCTTCAAGACCTGTCACATCATGGTTATGTTGCCTTTGCAGAAAACCTGTCAGAGGGAGAAGTGGGGGTTTGGGGCATTGCATTGGCTAGTGCTCGAAGTGCTGCGGCTATACAGCCGATGCTATGTGTGATTACGCCAGTTACCGTATTAGGGGAGCGAAAAGGCTATTTAGTCCTCGATGTTGATATTTGGTCACAATCTTCGCGTTTAAATCATGTCCGTGATCCACAATTAACTCCTGAGCTGATCGGCGATTCAGGTTTCTATTGGTCTTCCAACGATAAAACCAAATTATTTGGAGACTTATTACCGTCCAATCAATACGAGAATCTTGCACTTCTGCTACCGAAAACTTGGCAGCAGATGCAGACAACTCCTTCTGGCTATGTATTCGAAAATGGCAAGGTTACGGTTTATAAAACCCTTAAATTTGCTTCATTGAAACCTGTTTTTTTGATGATTCAACTCACCGATGAGCAATTAGATCATCGAGCGAAGCGTGACGTCAACGATTTAATCAAAGAAGCTTTTTTTGTCTTCTTCGTTATACTCATTTTTGCGCTTCCCATGGTTTCCATGGCGTTGCATTACCATCATCGAAGTATTGAAAGCAAATTGGCAAGAGCGGCCTTGAATGGTATGTCTGCAGTGATGATCTCAGACAGAAAGCACAAAGTGATGATGGTTAATGGCGAATTTGAAAAGATTACCGGTCTGACTATTGACGAGATAAAAGGCAGTAACGCATTAAAGTTACTGCTCAGTCCAAATGGTATGGAGTTTATGCTCGAGGTGCTTGAAGAGGTATCGCAGCAACATTTCTGGGAAGGTGAAGTAGAAATGGTCAATACACAAGGTGAGACGCTAACCGCCATCATGAGAATTCAAGCGATTAAAGAGGCGACTAAAGTCAGTTATTACATCACCTCTTTAGTCGATATTACTCAGTACAAAGTCTTAGAAAACCGATTGCGAGAATTGAGTGAAAAAGATGCGTTAACTCAGCTATGGAATCGGCGTAAATTTGAAGCAGAATTGCAGCATCATACGCACATCATTCAACGTTATCCCGAAAGCCATCATGTTTGTCTCGTCTTAATTGATATTGATTACTTTAAACGAGTGAATGATGAACAAGGACATGATGAAGGTGATCGCGTCATTATTAAAGTTGGTGAAATTTTGAGCCAAACATTGCGTACCACGGATTTTCTGGCACGTATTGGCGGTGAAGAGTTTGCGATTATTATGCCGCATACTTCTGTAGAAGAAGCCGAGACTGTCCTAGACCGATTACGAGTAGCGGTAGAGCAAAGCCTCACCGTGACTATCAGCGCTGGCTTTACTGACTTAACCGCAGATGGTAAACGCTCGTATAAATGCGCTGACATTGCTTTATATGAGGCCAAAACCTTAGGACGAAATCGAGTTTCACTGTGTAAAAGTAGTGATGATCTTGCTTAAGGCATACTACAAAGAGTGATGGGCTTGGTAAGTAAAGCGTAAATAGCGGAAATAAAAAAATCGGGGCTTGCCCCGATTTTTTTATTTCTAGCTTACGTTTCTATTATAGAACGTGAACAGAAGCTGTGTTGGTTGTACCTGAAGCGACAAGTGCACCAGAAACCATCACTACGATGTCCCCCTTCTTGCCTAGACCAGAAGCCAGTGCAATCTCTTTACCATTGATGTAGAACGCATCAGTGCTGTCGATAGTATCAACAACAACCGGTGTTACACCTTTAGTTAGAACGAGTTGAGCCGCCGTTTTCTTGTTAGTGGTTACGGCAATGATGTTCGCAGTTGGGAAGTACTTACGCACTGAACGAGCTGATTTACCCGCTTCAGTTGCGACCACGATAAGTGGAGCCGCCAATTTCTCAGCAGTATCTACCGCACCTTTACATACGGCTTCAGTAATGCGTAGGCGTGGGCTGTCTAAACGAGAACCCAACTCAGCTTGTAGAACGCGGTCTGTACGAGCACAGATTTGCGCCATGATAGTGACCGCTTCAACAGGGTATTTACCTTTTGCTGTTTCGCCAGAAAGCATCACTGCATCTGTACCATCCATTACCGCGTTGGCTACGTCGCCAGCTTCTGCGCGAGTTGGACGTGGGTTCTTGATCATTGAATCAAGCATTTGAGTTGCTGTGATAACCACTTTACGTGCGCGGTTACATTTTTCGATCATCATCTTCTGTGCAAAGATAACTTCTTCAGCAGGGATCTCAACACCTAGGTCGCCACGAGCAACCATGATACCGTCAGAAAGCTCAAGAATTTCGTCGAAGTTATCAACGCCTTCTTGGTTTTCAATTTTAGAGATGATTTGGATATCTGCGCCGCCGTTTGCTGTTAGCAGTTCGCGGATTTCACGTACGTCGTCAGCTTTACGAATGAAAGAAGCCGCAACAAAATCAACGCCTTGCTCACAACCAAATTTAAGGTCTGCTTTATCTTTTTCAGAAAGAGCTGGAAGGTTCACTGAAACGTTAGGAAGGTTAACACCTTTGTTTTCACCTAGCGCGCCGTTGTTCAGCACTTTACATTTCACTTCAGTTTCTGTGGTTGCAATCACTTCCATTTCAATCAGGCCGTCATCAACCAAAATTTTGTTACCTACAGTAAGGTCTTTAGCAAAACCTAAGTAAGTCACGGCAACTTTATCTTTGTTACCTACAACGGTTGCATCAGTAGTGAAAGTGAAATCCTGGCCAGCCACGAGATCAACGTCATCACCATTTTCTAGTTTGATGGTACGGATTTCAGGACCTTTAGTGTCTAAAAGGATCGCAAGCTGTTTACCAGTGTTTTCCATTACTTTACGGAAGTTCGCAATACGAGTGCCGTGTTCTACGAAGTCACCGTGAGAGAAGTTCAAACGCATAACGTTCATGCCAGCATTCACTAGCTCAGTAAGCTTCTCTACAGATTCAGTTTTAGGGCCAATCGTACATACGATTTTGGTCTTTTTCATGGAAGGTTCTCTCCGGTAAATATGATTACAATTTGAAGTTGGTTGAGTGTTCTAGCGTCATCACAAGCGGCAATTTTTCTTATCTATTACCCAACAATATTAATGTGATTTTGTGACATTAGAGCTGAAAGTCTTTCAACAGTTTAGTCATTTTATGACCAAGCATTGTCTATTTTATAGCGTTATTTTGCCACTTATTGAGTTTAAATCGGTTAAGTTGCAAAAGAATAACAGTCAATTCTGTAATTTTTTTTCTTTTCGGCGCGAATTCTACCACCTAATGAGTTCAATATCACTGCCTAAGAATTGTCTTAGGACAAGGTTTTAGCGTGAATTATTAATTTTTTAGATCGAAATAAATAGACAATAAAGTTTCGATTCGATTAATATTGCTTTCGATTCGTAATCTTTAAGAAAAATATAAATGTCGAAACGAAATACACAACTGAGAAGACACACCATCGCTAACCTTGTGAATGAACAGGGTGAGGTCAGTGTTGATGCACTCTCTGCTCAGTTTGAAACCTCAGAGGTGACGATTAGAAAGGATTTGGCCTCTTTAGAGAAAAACGGTCAACTCTTACGCCGTTACGGTGGTGCGATTGCACTGCCTAAAGAGGTGGTCAATGATGAGTTTAATCCTAAAGTTTCGAATCGAAAGATAAAGCTGGCTAAAGCGGCGGCTAAGTTAATTCGAGACCACAATCGCATCGTTATTGACTGTGGTAGTACTACGGCAGCATTAATTCAGCAACTGAATGATAAACGCGGTTTGGTGGTGATGACCAACTCATTGCACGTAGCGAATGCCCTTAATGAACTAGAAAGTGAACCGACACTATTAATGACGGGCGGTACTTGGGATACCCATTCCGAGTCCTTTCAGGGCAAAGTGGCTGAATCGGTACTGCGTTCTTACGATTTTGACCAACTGTTTATTGGCGCTGACGGTATTGATCTTGAACGTGGCACCACCACCTTCAATGAACTGATTGGCCTGAGCAAAGTGATGGCCGAAGTCTCACGAGAAGTGATCGTGATGATCGAATCAGACAAAGTCGGCCGAAAAATTCCCAACCTTGAGCTCGCTTGGGAGCATATCGACGTGTTAGTGACCGATAACGATCTAACCGTTCAAGATGCCGCATTGATTGAATCGCACCAAGTGCGAGTGATCCGAGCTTAATTAACCCCTATTCAACCATTCCTAAATAAAGGCCTTCGCTTGCGGCTTTAGGGATGAAGCATAAATCTAAAATGGAGTAAAAACCTTATGTGTGGAATCGTCGGTGCAGTAGCACAACGAGATGTGGCTGAAATTTTAGTGGAAGGACTACGCCGCTTGGAATACCGCGGCTATGATTCAGCCGGTGTTGCTGTGGTGGATAGTGCGAGTCAATTAACGCGCGTTCGTCGTTTAGGCAAAGTGCAAGAGCTAGCCGATGCAGTCGAAAAACAACATGTTGCCGGAGGCACTGGCATTGCGCACACACGCTGGGCGACACACGGTGAACCTTCCGAAATTAATGCTCACCCACACATGTCGGGCGATATTGCGGTTGTGCATAACGGCATTATCGAAAACCATGAAACGCTACGTGACGTTCTGCGTGAACGCGGCTACCTTTTTGAATCGCAAACCGATACCGAAGTGATTGCTCACCTTGTTGAGTGGGAACTGCGCACGGCCAGTTCACTGCTTGAAGCGGTGCAAAAAACGGTTAAACAACTCGAGGGTGCTTACGGTACTGTGGTACTTGATCGCAAAGATCCAAGCCGTGTTGTGGTTGCTCGCTCTGGTAGCCCGATCGTGATCGGTTTTGGTGTCGGTGAGAATTTCTTAGCTTCAGACCAATTAGCTTTGCTGAATGTTACACGCCGCTTTATGTATCTTGAAGAGGGTGATGTTGCGGAAGTTACGCGCCGCGATGTGACGGTTTTTGCTGCAAACGGCGAACAGGTGACGCGTGAAATTAGCGAATCTAACGCAGAGCACGACGCTGGCGATAAAGGTAAATATCGTCATTTCATGCAAAAAGAGATCTTTGAACAGCCAACGGCATTGATTAACACCATGGAAGGCCGCATCACCAAAGACAGCGTAGTGACAGAAAGCATTGGCGTGAACGCTGCCGAAATTCTTAGCCAAGTGGAACATGTACAAATCGTCGCTTGCGGAACGTCGTACAACGCAGGCATGACAGCGCGTTATTGGTTTGAAGCATTGGCAGGCGTGAGTTGCGATGTGGAAATTGCCTCTGAATTTCGCTATCGCAAATTTGTGACTCGTCCAAATAGCTTGTTGATCACGCTTTCTCAATCCGGTGAAACGGCAGATACCTTAGCCGCTTTGCGCTTGGCGAAAGAAAAAGGTTACATGGCCGCGATGACTATTTGTAACGTAGCGGGTTCTTCGCTGGTTCGTGAATCTGACTTTGCATTCATGACTCGCGCTGGAACAGAGATTGGTGTGGCGTCAACCAAAGCCTTCACTACTCAGCTTGCAACCTTGCTAATGTTAGTGACCGCTCTTGGTAAACAAAAGCAGTGCATTAATAAAGAAAAAGAGGCGGAAATTGTTGAAGCTCTGCATGCACTGCCTGCACAAATTAATGCAGCCCTTGCCTATGAAAAGCAGATTGAAGCACTGGCTGAAGATTTCGCAGATAAACACCACACTCTATTCTTGGGCCGTGGTGAGTTTTATCCTATCGCGCTTGAAGCGTCATTAAAGCTAAAGGAAATCTCTTACATTCATGCTGAAGCATACGCGGCAGGCGAATTAAAGCACGGCCCATTAGCACTGATTGATGCTGATATGCCCGTTGTCGTGGTTGCGCCAAATAACGAGCTGTTAGAGAAGCTAAAATCTAACATTGAAGAAGTACGTGCTCGTGGCGGTTTGCTGTATGTGTTTGCCGATCAAGACGCTGGCTTTGCGGCTGATGAAACAATGAAAATCATCACCATGCCACACGTGAGTGAAATTACCGCGCCGATCTACTACACCATTCCAATGCAGCTTCTTTCTTATTATGTTGCTTTAATCAAAGGTACGGATGTCGACCAACCTCGTAACCTGGCCAAAGCCGTAACGGTTGAGTGATACAAGGTGGTTAGAGCGCATATTGTTGTGTGAGTAGAATAAAGTATCATCGTTTTTCTTTGCTCAAACACTTAGCTCAAGTGATGTAAACAAGCGATTCAGCACAAACCCGCTTCTGCCACTTAATGCTTCAAAGTAGAAGCTCATAACGCTTTTGTTCCTCCCTCTTTTAGGGGGAGGCTAGGAGGGGGTGTTCACCCCACCCTAACCCTCCCCTTGAAGGGGAGGGAATCAGTTTTGTGAGCGTTGGGAGTAAGCCATTTTTAATTTGAAAGCGCCCCTGATAGTGCTATCCAACATGCGAAACTCAGCTCTGTTTTCTTCAAAAGGAGTGCTAGGTTGGGGGAGTGTGTTATAGGGATACCTCCCCTTAAAAAGAGGAGGTATAAACAACCCGAACAACAGAGTTAAAGCGTATGATGGGTGAGGTATTCGTATGCTTCCTTAGTGCCCATGTAGCGGCTTAAGCTGCGCACCGGAACGTTGCGTAAATCGACCACAATCAAGCCATCTAACGAATCATTAAAATCAGGGTCTACGTTAAAACTGACTAACTTGCCATTTAAACCGAGGTATTGACGCAGTAGCACCGGTACGCTTTTCCCTTCATCCAACCGGGCAATCACTTTTGAAAGCAGCTGTAAATCAGCCAATGCACTCAGCAAACTGGCATTCCAAGGAGCTTGTTGCTTGGGGAGTGGGTTACTTGCCTCTACCAAATGGGCGTGTTGGTTATTGTAGTAGTGCTGCGTCATTGTATCGGCTAATAAACGGCGCGCACTTTCACTGTAATCATTGCTGATACTTACGGGGCCAAATAGGTGCGTATAGTGCGGGTTTCGGTGCACATAGGTTGCGATTCCCTTCCAAAGCAGCAATAGCGGAGCCATACTTTTTTGATACTCGATGTCGACGACTGAACGCCCCATTTCAATCGCGTTGCCTATGGTATTGAGAAAGCGGTGGTCATACTGAAACAGCGTTCGTGAGTACAAACCTGCAATACCGCTTATAGGCACAATACGGTCGACTAAGCCTAAACGGTAAGCTCCGACCAATTTCTGCGCTTCGCGATCCCAAATGAATAGATGCAGGTAGTTGCGATCGTATTGATCGATATCGAGCGCGGTGCCAGTGCCTTCACCTACCAGCCTGAAATTGTGCTCTCGCACTCGTCCTATTTCGTGCAGTAACGAGGGGATGTTTTCTGCGCTGGTACAATACACATCGAATTCGTTATGCCTTAATAGATGATCAGAAAAAGAAAGCTGCTCAATATCGTGTAACAAAGCGCTTAGGGGGAGCCGCTGTGCAATGGGTTGTAACGGCTCATCATTGGTTTTATTGCGCTTGGTTGGGTTGATGTGACTTAAAAGGTAGGTGTTGAGCCTTAAATAGCTGACCAGCGTCTCATCACACAGATGTTGGATTTCTTTATGATTGATCGCATCGCCAATGGCGATTTCGATACGCTGATGCTTTTTATTGAGCAGTTCACGGCCCAACATTAACGTTCTTAGTAGCGGGTGGATTTTTCCAGCCATGTAAAAGTGTTTCGAATTTTGCCCGTTGATGAACACTGGTAATGCCGTCGCTTGATGCTTTTGTATCAGTCGGCTGACTGAACGGCTCCACTGTTTGTCTTCTAGTTTCTGCGTTTTACTATCAACCAGTTGTGACACTTCGCCCGCAGGAAACATCAATAGCAGCCCTCCTTGAGCAAGGTGTTTATTGGCGGCTCTCAAGGCTTGCATATTCGCTTTTTGCGCGGCTTTGTCTTCAAAAACATCCACACCAATGAACAGCGAATCTAACTCTGGTACGGTTTTTAAATAGTGATTGGCTAATATCTGCACGTCTGAGCGAATTGAAAGCAGCATCTCAGCCAGAATAACGCCTTCCACACAACCAAGTGGGTGATTTGCAACAACGACTGTCGCGCCTTGAGTGGGAACTTGAGCTAATGATCCTTTCACCACTTGGTAGTCAATACCCAATACCTCTAACGTAAAACGCAAAAATGTTGCGGTATCGCAATGGGGTGGGCGTTGTGCATAAAACTTATCTAAACGAGTTAGGCCTGTCGCCCACTCAGTGAAGTGTTCGCCTAGTCCAAACGGCGTTTTTCTCGGTAATTTAAAAGGGCTTATCGTGAGCATAGCAACCTCGCATTTTATGCTTTGTGCTTATGCTAAAGAGGGAAGATGACAATCTGGCTGCGCTTAAGTGAGTAATTGATTGCTCTTTTTTTACAGTTTAATGAAATCCGTCTCAAATTGGAGATGAACTAGAATCTTTGATGCAACAATGATTTTTTAGCAACAATAAATCATTTTCTGCTCACAAAATGAACTGGTTTTGTTTTGGTGTTGCTTATTTGGTGCTAGCTTATAAGGGCGGTACAAAATATAAAAATGTCAATTGAACCTTTGTTTTGCTGATCTGGAATAAACGGGAGCTTCGTGCTCCCGTTGCTGTTTTTAGCGCGAGGTTGCTTATTTCTTTTCTTCTTTGTTTTGCCTTGCTGCCAATCCATTCATTTAAAAAGAGACTTTACCGCGCAATGATTTATTGGCCGCTATCCGTTTTTTCTCGTCAACTCGCCGACGTTGAGAGCTTTTTGTCGGTTTGGTTGCCCGGCGCGGTTTTTCTATCACCATCGCAGAAAGAATAATCTCTTTGAGACGTTTGAGTGCATCTTCTTTATTCAGCTCTTGGGTGCGGTGAGATTGCGCTTTGAGGACAATAACGCCCTCTTTGGTCATTCTGGAATCTGGTCTTTCGAGTAATTTTTGTTTGTAGATGTCCGGTAACGTTGAGCGTCTGATGTCAAAACGTAAGTGGATCGCACTGGAGACTTTATTGACGTTTTGCCCGCCATTTCCGGCTGCACGAATCGCAGTAAGTTCGATTTCCCAGTCTGCCAGTTCAATAGTGTTGGATAGTTTGAGCATACAACCAAAGTAAAAATGTGTTCAATCCGCATTCTAGTTGAGGTGGCTAAGGTTATCTACCGCAGATTGTGGCTAGATTAAGAAAAGCGATACAGAGTGACGTATTGCGAAATCGCAGCGAAAACTTGCTTGATACGAGCAAGTTTCTACCCGGACGAGCAAGTTCTTGCTCGAAAATGAAAGCTTATAATCTAATTGTTTGAAATTTAACTGTTTTTGTTTTGGCATTCCCTTTGCTTTAAGAAACATTACATAACGCGATGCAATTTCCATCGCTTTTTCTTACTGAATAAGGATTAAGTCATGCCAACTCCATGTTATATCTCTATCGAAGGCGAAACTCAGGGTCTCATCACTGCAGGCGCTCTTTCTACTGACTCTATCGGCGATGCTTTCGTTGAAGGTCATGAAGATCAAATGTTGGTTCAAATGTTTGACCACGTTGTGACAGTACCGACTGACCCACAATCAGGTCAGCCTTCTGGTCAACGTGTTCACAAACCATTCAAATTCACCGTTGCGCTAAATAAAGCGGTTCCTCTTCTTTATAACGCCTTGGCGTCTGGCGAGAAGATGAAATCGGTTGAGCTAAAGTGGTACCGCACGTCTATCGAAGGTAAACAAGAGAACTTCTTCACCACTAAACTTGAAAGCGCGTCTATCGTCGATATTCACTGCGAAATGCCACACTGCCAAGATCCTGCGAACGGCGACTTCACGCAAAACGTTACGGTTTCTATGTCTTACCGTAAAATCCTGTGGGATCACGTGAACGCGGGTACTTCAGGTTCAGATGACTGGCGCAAACCAGTAGAAGCGTAAGCTTTGATTTGGGTGGCTGGCTGATGTTGCGTAAGCAAAGCCAATCCGGCCAGCCACCTTTTTAGCCTTAAGCAAAGTGCATTCAATGAGTGTGACTTGCTTAAGGCTTTGCTGTTTCTAGTGTAAAGAGGATGGAAGATGGCCACGCTGAATTTTACGTTAAAGGTTGACGGGCTCGCCGACGATGCATTTGTGGTGCGAGAATACCAAGGACAAGAATCCTTATCGGAGAGTGTGCTGTCCAATGGCGAGCCTTGTTATGGGTTTCGTTACCACATTGAGCTCGCAAGCCGTCAATCTATTTTGAGTGCAGCCGACGTCGTCGACAAAACAGCTCAGCTAACGGTTTTCCGGAATGGTAGCGTGGTGCAGCGCGTGCATGGCATCGTGCGCCAGTTCAGTAAAGGCGATATTGGTCATCATCACACCTTTTACTCACTCACTTTAGTGCCTGCATTAGAGCGCTTGTCGCTGCGCCAAAATAGCCGCATCTTCCAGCTTAAAACCGTACCTGAAATTCTTTCCATTGTGCTGCAAGAGATGGGCATTGACGACTATGCCTTCTCGCTCAAACGAGAATCTGTTCAGCGCGAATTCTGCGTGCAGTACCGTGAAACCGATATCCACTTTTTACACCGCTTAGCCGCCGAAGAGGGCTTGGTCTATCACCTCCTGCATGAAGAAGGTAAACACACCCTCTTTTTCAGTGACGACAGCCAAAGCTTAACGAAGCTCGATACACCGATCCCTTACAATGTGCTGTCTGGTGGTATCGCTGACACGCCTTACATTTCCAACTTAATCAGCCACACGCAATCGCAAGTGGCGGAAAGCCAATTGGCGGATTACAGCTTTAAAAAACCGACTTATGGTTTTAAGCAAAGTGCACTCGGCACCGCGATGGATTACCAGCAGACCCACTATGAACATTTTGATTTCCCGGGCCGATTTAAAGACGATGAGAGCGGTAAAGCGTTTAACCAAATTCGTTTAGAGTACTTAAGAAGGCAGGCGCGTACCGCACAAGGCCAAAGCAATGAAGCGCGTTTGCAAGCCGGAACCCTGTTTGATTTGGTCGAGCATTTAGACGACAGCGCGAACCGAGATTGGGTTGTGGTGCAAGTAAACCATCAAGGCCGGCAGCCGCAAGCATTAGAAGAGTCTGGCGGTAGTGGTGCAACGACCTACAGTAACCAATTTACCTTGATCCCGGCCGATGTAACGTGGCGCGCAACACCACACACGAAGCCGCAAGTGGATGGCCCATGCATCGCCCATGTGGTTGGCCCCGATGGCGAAGAGATCTTCTGCGACGAGTATGGCCGCGTTAAACTGCATTTCCCATGGGACAGATATTCCAACGGCAATGAACACAGTTCATGTTGGGTGAGGGTGTCGCAAGGTTGGGCTGGCAGCCAATATGGCATGATGGCTATCCCAAGAATTGGCCATGAAGTGATTGTCGATTTTTTAAATAGTGATCCGGATCAACCCATCGTCACGGGCCGCGCTTATCACGCCACCAATAAAGCGCCCTACACACTGCCAGATAACAAAACCAAAACCGCACTGCGTAGTGAAACCCACCAAGGTGAAGGCTTTAATGAGCTGAGTTTTGAAGATCAAGCAGGGCAAGAGAAAATCTACCTGCACGCGCAAAAAGACTATGAAGCACTAGTGCTTAATGATGCCACCACACACATCAAACACGATAAACACCTGACAGTGGATAACGACCAGTTCAGCCACATCAAAAATAACCAACACCTAACGGTCGAGGGCGAAAGCCGTCAGAAAATAGCGTTAGATCGTAGCCTTGAAGTGGGTGGTTCACTGCACCAAAAAATCGGTGAAAAAACGGTTTTTGACTCAGGAAATGAAGTGCACCTTAAAGCAGGCAATAAGTTGGTGTTAGATGCGGGTAATGAGATCACCATTAAAGCTGCGGGTAGTTTTATCAAAGTGGATGGCGGCGGCGTGCACCTAGTCGGGCCTGCGATCAACCTTAACTCCGGCGGCAGCGCAGGCAGCGGCTCGGGTTATGGCGGTGTTGTAGCGGCGTTGCCTATGGGGCTGGCAGCGTCAAGTGCGCCGGATGAAATATTGCTTGCTCCAATTTCTGCATCAATGACCAGCCTATTACCAGCGTTGGCTACATTAGATTTACCCATCACAGAGCTATGTCAAAAGAAGGCTGATGGCAGTTGTCCAAAACCTAATTGTGAGTGTGTCTGATGAAGAGCGATGATAACCAATATTTGCTTGTGGTTGATGCACTTAGAGTGACCGATGCCAAACAAATTTGTACACAAGACAATAACGAGTGGGGGCCTCTTTATTTGGGAACGGAGTGGCAACCACAATTGGAAAACAGCCCCATCTGGGTCAAAGTGACACCAGATGATCCTTTGTGGCAGTTGTGGGAAAATGACCAAACTTGGGCAACGAGCGCCGTGATATTCGTATATTCTGATAACCAAGAGCTCAACGATATTGTCACCTCATTGCAGAATAACATTACCGCGCTAAGCGCGGATGGGCGTTTATTTCTGCTGCGCTTTTATTCTCCTTACACTCTATCAGTTATCGTAAAATATGGTGATGAGGCGGTCACTAATGCTGTTTTAGGCGCTGCTCGTTCGGCTTATTTATCACCGCTTATTTCTCAGGAGTACGGGATGGAGAACGTTCAACATACCCGTTTCAATAGCCAGCAAACTCCGCTTTCACTTCCTAGCGCACTTATTGAGGAATTATTGCAATGAGCTCCCATATAATTCAACCCGGAGATACGCTCTCTGTATTAGCCAAACGTTACAATACCGATATCAAGACTTTACAGCGGTTGAATGCCCAACAGATCAAAGATATTGATCTCATTTACAACGGTAATACTTTGGTTTTACCGGAAGTCTACGATTTGGCTAGTGGTGAGCGAGAGGCTAAGCAAATCTTATCCAATGATCGGCTTACTCTCTCTGAATGCAGTGTTCCGCAATTTGTCGATGCTTTATATGTTCCTGAGCATCCGAATACCAGAAAGCAGATGCTGATATTACTTACCGAAGAGGCCAAAAAATATGTGCTTGAAGATAACCAGCGTTGTAAGGCCGCTTTGCAAGGGGATAAAGAAACCGTTCTTAAACAGCTCACTAAACTGGGGGTGATGGATCAATTCAATAGCATCGCCCATGAAGCGTTTTTAAAGCATATTGATGAGCAAAAAGCCAAGGATTACCGAGAAGCGCTGTTGGAACACATGGCCTTATCCTACTGTTACCAAAACGATGTCCTGCAATTTCCTTTAGACAATGAGCGTATAGGGCTCAGTAGTATCAATTCACGTCAGCAAAAAATTGAAGAACGATATGAAGACGCATTACGTGATATTGAACAACGTTCCCAAGGTTCAAACTGGCTTCCCATCGGAGGAATGATGGGAGAAATAATGTTAACTAAAGATGCGATTGCCGGAGCTGAGAATCACCGAGTTGCACAACTCAAAAAATTACAGAAGTCTCTGATAAAGCAGCTCGAAAAAAGCATTCAACGCTTTGAAAAAGAGGCGATGGATTTTGCTGCCAAAACGAGCCTTGAGGAGCAAGGTAAACATTACCAATTTTCTGATAAGCATGCCTATTACACCTCAAACGTTGATCTTGAAATTTATAAAGCATTAGAAACCATCAAAAAAGAACGTAAAAAGCTTGGGTTATGTGACGATATCGACAGTGCAGATTTAACCATTTCTACCGCGATACCCTCATTAAAAACCGCGTATGAAAGTTATCAGTATTGGCAAGGCACTGCGCATACGGTTTTAAATCGTCTAATGAGTCAAATAGGCTATTGGAACCCTAGCGCCTTTTTCACTAGTACTAAGAGTGATAACCGACTGCAGAATCCTGATTTTTATGCTGCGGTATACCAGCTTAATCAGACCGGAACGGTACTTAAAGAGCAGTGCTTAACGGAAGATCAACTCTTTAAAGGCTGGGAGCAGGTAGAGCAAGTAAGGATTGCGATTAAAGAGCAGCGCGCCAGTATTGCTGATTTACAAAAGCTGTTGAATAGCATTGAGCGGCAGACGCCCATTGATAGTGCAATGGGATATTATTGCGTTTATGTACTGAACTTGCTTTTACTGCAAGAGGTCGCGCTGCGAGTAGAAAATTTTGCTGAGCGGTTGGGGGAGAATGCGCAGTACGCTCAATATGTTAAAAGTTTATTGCGCTACGCGGAAGCGGCGCAGCAACGTCGTGAAAGTCTCTTAGCAAAGGTCAAAGCCCCCCGCTGGGATTACTTGAAAAGAGACATTACCTTTATCGGCGATGTTCCTGTTATGGATGATTCATCCCGTACGGTATTGGTCCGCGAAACTCACTGGCAACCTCAAAACCTCAATAACCAGATTTTTGCCAATAGTGGTATTAATCAGCGAACCGTAGTGGAATGTGCCCTCTCTTCCGATCCAAAGACCGCGCTTTATATATTGTCTGATAGCCCAGTGCTTTCTTCCAATGTGGCTGAAAATAAAAAATGTACTTCGGTGATTTCGTTAAACCTAGCGACATTAGCTGCACGGGAGAAAGGCAAAATCACGGCAGGACTCAAAAAGGCACTGGGCAGTGAATCGGTATTGAAAAGTCTGAAGTTTGAGCAAACCGCAACTTGGGCTAACGTTGAAGACATTGTATTTCCTTGGCAAACAAAACGTTTTGAAAATGAAATGTTTGGCATTAATACTGCTTACGAAACCAGCGGTGGTGTACAGTTTGCCCGTTATGTTTACAGCGCTGAGGCAAAAGTTGATCATGAACTGATCAAAGCCGATTCCTCTACGCTAGTGAAAATCGATCTGAATGCTGGTTTTTCATTAGCCAGTGCTGAGCGCTGCTTCACGATACGATTCCCTAATTCGGGATCCTTACCATTAGATATTCCGTATCGTGTCAGAGAGAGTAACGAACGTCGAATCAAAAACATAGGCACGGCCGTCTTAGTGATTGAGGGCAAAGTCTATGGCGTATTAGGAGCCAGCCTTAAGTTGGGGACGGAGCTGAATATTGGCAATATCGAAGAAGCTCGTGCAGGATTTGGAGCCCAACAAGTCAAGCCACTTGGTATCAAGGGGACGGTACCTAATAGAGCGGATTACAGCTCTTACGCTGTATCATCATTGGGGACACGCGGCAGCAATGACAATGCGATTGGAGCTGGTATTAAGGCGGAAGCCTCTGCCTTTGCTGGGCTCGAAGCGGGCGGTATGTTGAGCTGCAAATACGATTGGACAAAAGATCAAAAATCGCCACCGCAAAACCTGTTTAAAGTCAGCCAAGATTTTAAAATGAGCCTAGGCATTGGCTATGAAGGTGTGTTGCAATGCACTTTTCAAAATGGCCGCTTTATTTTTATCACGGCGCTGGGTGCCAGTACCGGGCTGGGGATTGGGGGTAAGTTTGCCACCGAACTTAACCCAGCGGCTGCGAACGATTTTTTCGCCGCTTTACTCGCGGTGATGCAAAATTCGGGCTTCCAACGTTTTGAATTTTTTGATGAATCGGGTGAGGTGAATACCTTTGCTGCGTTTAACACAATATTGACCGTGGCGGCGGCTTTTGGTCTTACGGTTGGGCAAGTGATGATGTTACCCTTTAACATCATCAGCAATATGGAAAAGCAAGCCAGTGATAAAGATAACGCTTATTTTGTGGCGAACTTTTTACTTTCGAAGGAGCACCAACGAGAAAACCAACAGTGGATTGCCAATATGCCCGCAGAAACGTTAGCCAAGTTATTGTCGGTATTGGTCCATTACAATGATATTCCGGTGTTTACCCTTTTTAAAGATACTTCTCTTGAGCGGAGTAATGCGGCCACCCGCAATGAAAATCAGCGTAAGGCGATCAACCAAATATTACTCTGGCTAGGAGGCGAAAAAGCCAATCAAAGTGGTATGCGCCGTTTTGAAAATGCGCTGCAGCGCATGGGGTTAGCCGACCCGACTCAATTGGATAAAGCAGAGCAGTGGCCGCGTTATGCAAAAAATGTGTTGAGTTTACGTGATTTCTTTAGCAAAGCTTTTTCTCAACCGTATGAAAATCCGCAAGATAAAAATAAAGCCACATATATGGATCAGGTTCACCGTGATTATCGAACATTTCGAAAATCGATGTTGAGATTAACCGAGCAACATAAAATTTTAGAAAAAACCACCCTGAGTTCAGAGCGCCGTGCCCGTTTAAGTACCGACTATACCGCACTGCCTGCTAGTGATAAGGCGCAACTTGAACACTTAAAAGCGAGTGGCTACCGACTTGTTAACTGGTTACCAGAGAAATAAACATGAAAAAAATTATCTTTATCTGCCTGATTCTATTACACAGCGCCGTTTGGGCGAATGCCCCTATCGAGCAGGGCATTCGTCTGTTCAATCAAAAAGAGTATCAACAAGCGCAGCAAATCTTTCAGCAGCAATCGGATGCGGGCAGTGCTTATGCAACATTTTGGTTAGGGGTGACCCAGTACAAAAACCGCCAGCATTTTGAGGCGGGACAAACCTTTTTACAAGCGGCGGAGATGGGCGACCCATGGGCGATGGGGGTTCTGGGTGATGTGAATATTTATGCTAACAACCCTTGTAATTTCCTTGGTTGGCCCTGTGATCAGAAATGGTTAACGAAAGCCAAGCAAGGATGGAAAGTACTGGCTGAAAACGGTAATGGCAAAGCTGAATTTGCTTATAGCTCTACAACCCGAGATTGGTGGGAGTATATTCCATTTTATCGTCAGAGCCGATATCAAGAGATTGCTATTAGAGGAACTCGTAATGAGGGATATCGATTCTTAGATCACAATATCTATTGGGATTCATTTGAAGACAAGGTACCGTATTTCAAGTTTGCCGCTAATCAAGGTTATGCACCAGCAATGGTTTCTCTTTATTACACTCAATTATACGATGGTGATGTTGAGGGAGCTCTGAAGTGGATTAATCAGGCTATTCAACTTGGTTATCCTACCGCAGCTAGGGTTTTATTTCTTGCCTATGACTTGGGTAAGGAAGATAAGCTAGGGGATAAAGTGATTAGGTCCAATCCTCAAAAAGCCTATTACTATAATAAATTAAGTGGAGCATTAGGGGGCGAAGAGGAGACTAGTTCTATTGTCAGCACACGTTTAATCAAAGATGGTCTACCCGTTTCTGATGAAAATGGTGAGCCAGTGTTTGAAGTTCTCGTGACTGAGCAAGAGCAAGCGGAAATGGATAAACAAGTGGCTGAATTTGTGAAAGACATTAAGCCTAATCTGTTTTTGGATGAAACGTCGATAAATCTGTTCTAATTCATCTGTACTTATGGTGGTGCGTTATTGGTCTTACTGTGGTTTTGATGAATACGTCGCCTTTCTGCATAGCGAAATTCATCGAAGTTAATGGCAAATTCATAGCCTACACGGCAAAAGCATAAACTACCTAAACCCTTAGGGTAAAAACAACATCGCAACAAGCTTAATCAACGAATCTGATAAGGAGCAAATCAATGGCAAATGGTGCATTAGTAGGAGATATCGGATCCGATCATGATGGTTTTCCTCCGACGCCGATCACCGCTGGGTCACCGACGGTAAAAATTGATGGCAAAGCGGTGGCAAGGCAGGGCGACCCGCTAGAGCCTCATGATAAGCCGAACAACCCAAGCCACCCACGTGCAATTAAAGGGGGCTCGGGTAGCGTTATGATTGATGGCAAGCCCGCCGCGCGAGTCGGCGATGCCGTTGACTGCGGTGGCGTAATTATTGGTGGCTCATCGGTCAATATTGGTTAAGGTTGTAGTCCATTTAATCAATAAAGCGGCGCTTCAAACCTTGAGTGCCGTTTTATTGTTTTAAGCGCAGCACCGTTAGCACCAGTGAGCCAGCGTTATCCCTCTTTATGAAAAGAAATTCTACGGACAGAAACGGAGCGAACAATGATCCGCCATATCTTATTAATCAAATTCAAACCACAAGCTCAGCCTGCCAACATCCAACAGCTCAAGTCGCTGTTTGAAGCCATGCCAGAGAAAGTCGAGGGGGTCGCCACCGTTGAGTGGGGCGTGAATGACAGCCCAGAAGGCAAAAACCAAGGTTATACTCACAGCGTTTTAATGACATTTAGCGATGAGCAAGGGCGCCAAAATTACCTACCTCATCCAGAGCATAACGCGCTAAAGGATATCTTTCGTCCTTTGCTCGAAGAGATCATCGTTTTCGATTATTCGATTTAGTTACAAGCCAGTAAAATCTAGACGGTGTTTATCTCTACTCCATCGCTAGGATTCAAGCCTGAAAGTTGAGATGCCGTCTATCGAACTTTACTTGTTAATGATCGTCCTTATGTCGTTAAAGTATAGATTTATCAATATCTTGTGAGTTTCTATTCACCATTGTATCAATGGTGCTTAGATCAAGTTTTCAGCACAAAGCATTCACAATAGTGAGATGGCTGTATGGTTTTATTGTTGTTGTGAATGATTTTCATTGTATTGCGTTTTATCTTTTTGGTCGCTTTCTAAGCGTATTAAATAGGATGTAATAAAATGAATAAAGGATACAAATATTCTGCTCTTGCTGCAGCAATACTCGTTTCAGCATCGGTTTCGGCAAACGTCAGTGTGGAACCCACCCCAATTAATTCGCCTTTTATTAAAGATATAAAAGGTAATATTGTTGAAGACTATACTCCACAAGCTACCCAGCCTCGTTTGTTTTTCATGCGTATGATTGGGAGTTCTGAACAGCGTGGGGATTGGTTTAATCTCTCGCCTAACTATTCCTCTATCCAAGGGGTTGGATCGGATTATGTGTATGAATCCTTAATGCCCCCTCTTAAACCTCAGCCTGTTATCGTGGCGGTGTTAGATTCGGGCGTGGACATTGAACACGAAGATCTAAAGAACAAGTTATGGGTTAATGCGGGAGAAATCCCAAACAATGGCATTGATGATGATGGTAATGGCTATATTGATGATGTGTATGGTTGGAATTTCTTAGGCAACTCGCTTGGTATCAATGTGGATTACGATACATTAGAGCTGACGCGTGAGTACAAAAAATACCTGGATTTATTAGAAGGCAATGATTGGATACCTGAGCAAAAACGTGCTTACTACCAAGCAATAGAAACGGAATATCTAGCCGAGGTTCAGAGTAACCAAACCCTGCTCGCGCAGGTCACTGATGCTATTGAGCAAGCGAATCAATATAAATCGCAAATCGCAACCTTGACTCAGCATCAAGATTTTACTGCCGAAGGTTTACTCATTTTGCTGTCACATCCGAACCCTGAAGTTGTCACCGCTGCTCAAGCTTTATTAGCGCTATTTGACGGCTGGTATTCGTTTGGCTACCTTGAGTCAAGACGTAGCCGATACCAAAATGCGTTGGATTATCACTACAACCTTGAGTTTGATCCTCGTGCTGATATCGTTTTAGATGACATCAGCAACCCTTGGGAAAAGGGGTATGGAAATAATGATGTAAAAGGGCCTGATGCATCACACGGTACGCATGTAGCGGGAATTATTGCGGCAGAGCGTCGCAATGGCATTGGAATTGACGGCTTATCTGAAGATGTGAAAGTCATGTCGTTGCGTATGGTGCCCAATGGTGATGAGCGCGATAAAGACATTGCTAATGCTGTGCGTTATGCGGTGGATAATGGCGCAAAAATCATCAACATGAGTTTTGGTAAAAGCTATTCACCACGTAAATTTGTAGTTGATCACGCGTTTCGTTATGCGGCCAGCAAAGGTGTGTTAATCATCCATTCTGCAGGCAATAGCCAAAGTGATAATGATAGTAAACCAAGCTTCCCTAATCGTTTTGCCGATACTTACGAATCGTCACCTATTTCAACTTGGATAGACGTAGGTGCATCAGCGAAATACGCGAATGAAGATTTTGTCGCCAGTTTTAGTAATTATGGCCAAAAATCGGTTGATATCTTTGCACCCGGTTATCGCATTCTCTCTTCTACGCCAAGCAATAACTACGCCACTTATAGTGGTACGAGTATGGCTGCACCTGTAGTATCAGGCGTTGCCGCTATGGTGTGGTCACGCTATCCAGAGCTCTCCGCAGTAGAACTCAAAGCTCTATTACTTGATAGCGCCCGTCGTTATCCTGAGCTGTTAGTGAAAAAACCATCATCACCTGAAACGCTTGTTCCATTCAGTGCGCTATCGATCTCGGGTGGAATCGTTGATGCTGAAGCCGCTTTTGAAACACTCGCGAGTAAGTAGTGTCGCAGTCGGTAATGGATCAACTTTGGCTTGTTGTGCAAGCACAGGCCTATTTACCGATGGCTTAATTTAACAGTGAGCGTAATAAAAGGCGTAGCTGATATTATCCAGCTGCGCCTTTTGGTATTCAGAGAAGAGTGCGTGATCGGGGCTTACCTGACCCATTACCTGAACCAAAATCGTCAGGTACAAAAAAAGGTCAGTAAACACTACGCTTACTAACCTTCTAGAATTTGGTGGCCCCTCCCAGACTTGAACTGGGGACCAATCGATTATGAGTCGACTGCTCTAACCACTGAGCTAAGGGGCCAAATTAGGTGTGTGATTATAGGGGATGCAGTTATGAGTGTCTACCCGCAAAATAGAGTAAATGCGCTTAGTTTTTATCCACTTAAACCATGAGATACAAAAAAGGTGAGCTTGTGCTCACCTTTTAGATTGGATAGGTTGCGATTACTCGTCTAGGAAGCTGCGCAATGTTTCAGAGCGGCTTGGGTGACGCAGTTTACGCAGTGCTTTCGCTTCAATTTGGCGGATACGCTCACGCGTTACGTCAAACTGCTTACCAACTTCTTCTAGCGTATGGTCTGTATTCATGTCAATACCGAAACGCATACGCAGTACTTTCGCTTCACGAGGGGTTAGGCCAGCAAGAACGTCACGAGTCGCTGCTCTTAGGCTGGTGGCCGTAGCAGAATCAAGTGGTAGTTCAAGGGTTGTATCCTCGATAAAGTCACCAAGATGCGAATCTTCGTCGTCACCGATAGGTGTCTCCATAGAGATTGGCTCTTTAGCAATTTTCAGTACTTTACGAATTTTATCTTCTGGCATTTGCATGCGTTCTGCCAATTCTTCTGGCAGAGGCTCGCGGCCCATCTCTTGCAGCATCTGACGTGAGATTCGATTCAGTTTGTTGATCGTTTCGATCATGTGCACTGGAATACGAATAGTACGTGCTTGGTCTGCAATTGAACGTGTGATAGCTTGGCGAATCCACCAAGTGGCGTAAGTTGAGAACTTATAACCACGGCGGTATTCAAACTTATCTACCGCTTTCATCAGGCCGATATTACCTTCTTGGATAAGATCCAAGAACTGCAGGCCACGGTTGGTGTATTTCTTCGCGATAGAAATAACCAGACGCAAGTTTGCTTCAACCATCTCTTTTTTCGCTCGACGAGCTTTCGCTTCACCGATAGACATGCGACGGCTGATGTCTTTAATGTTTTGTACATTCAAAGACGTTTCTTCTTCGATCATTTTCAATTTATGAATTGAACGACGAATGTCTTCTTCTTGCTGTCTGATTTTTTCTGCATAAGGTTTTTCTGAAGCGAGTACTTCATCTAACCATGCATCGCTTGATTCATTGCCAGTGAATAAGGCAATGAATGATTTTTTAGGCATTTTACCGTATTCGACCGCAGCTCTCATGATCAGACGTTCTTGAGTACGAACACGATCCATAGAGGTGCGAAGCTTGTTGACTAGGTAGTCAAATTGCTTTGGCGTGAGTCGGAATTCACGGAAAATATCCAACATCAACTCGGTGGCTTGGGCGGCTTTATTGCTGTCATAGCCATGCTCATTTTTCGCGAGTTGAAGATTTTGATACTTGTTGCGTAGTTCGGTGAATTTTTCTAGCGCAAGCTCAGGGTCGATTCCTGCATCTTCTTCAGAGTCAGTATCTTCGCTGTCGTCATCGTCGTCATCATCGAGGTCGTCTTCATCAGCAAGGTCAGCGCTAGCAAGCTCTGAACCGATATGGGTCGCTGTTGGGGCGTTCGTTGCATCTGAGTCAGGATCAACAAAACCTGAGATCAGGTCTGTTAAACGAAGTTCTTCAGCAAGAACTTTGTCAAATTGCTCTAAGATGTATGGAATGGTGCCTGGATATTCAGCCACTGCGCGTTGAACTTGGTTAATACCATCTTCAATACGCTTAGCGATATCAATTTCACCTTCGCGAGTCAGCAGTTCTACGGTACCCATTTCGCGCATATACATGCGCACAGGGTCGGTAGTACGACCAATTTCGCTTTCTACACTGGATAATGCAGCGGCTGCAGCTTCGGCAGCATCCTCATCGGTGATTGCGTTGTCATCATTTAGAGCAAGATCATCGGCATCAGGGGCAGTTTCTACCACCTTAATGCCCATGTCATTGATCATCTGAATGATATCTTCTACCTGCTCGGAATCTACGATTTCTGCTGGTAGGTGGTCATTTACTTCGGCGTAGGTCAGATAGCCTTGCTCTTTGCCTTTAATGACAAGTAGTTTTAGCTGTGACTGCGGATTTTGATCCATAGACGGTATCCAACTTCATATCTGGTGAAGGAATTAGTATGCGAAATGCAAACCACATATACTAACAAATTTATTCATTGCTGACTATTTAAACTAGGTTACGCTTTCAAGTCTTTCATTAAGTCTTGAAGCTCCCGTCTCTGTTCGGCTGATAAACCGACGCTTCTTTCTTTTGCCTGCAGGTTTTCAATTTGCTTTTCGATGCATTGAGCCAATATTTTGTCCAATGAATCTAAAAATAGTTCTTCTTGGTTGTCTTCAACAAGTGGAATTTCCCAACTTGCGAGGCGAGACAGAAGGGTCTCGTTTTTATTACCGCGCCAGTGTTCAAGCAATTGGCCTGTAGTAATATTGGGGTACGCTTGACAATTCTCAAGTACCTCAATTAATAAACTTAAACCGGGTATGGGCAAGGATTGAACGCTGGAAATATCAGGCACCATTTCAGCATAGCTTGGATTTTGAATAAGCAAAGCGATCACTTCACGCATCGGTGTGCGTTTGAGCTCTTTGTGTGGTTGTGAGCGGTGTTTGTCTGATTCTGGCAGTGATGGCTTTTTATAAATCCCAGTTTTTTGCCCTAATATTTTGAGCAATTGCGCTTGTAGAGATGTGTCTGGCACTTTATTAATCAGTGGTAGTGCCAGCGCCTCAAGCGCCGCTTTCCCTTCGTTATTACCGACATCAACTTGTAACAGTAGGTTGGTGAATAGGTATTTGGATAGGGGTTCAGCATCTTGCACTAACTGTTCAAAGGCCGCTTTTCCATGGGTTCTGATGTAGCTATCTGGGTCTTCACCGTCAGGTAAAAACAGAAATTTAAGAATATTGCCACTTTTGAGATAACTCAACGCATTTTCCAGTGCGCGCCACGCCGCTTCTCGCCCTGCTCGGTCACCATCATAGCAACAGACCACCGTATTGGTTTGGCGAAAAAGCAGTTGCAGGTGATCGCCAGTAGTTGAGGTTCCTAGCGAAGCAACCGAGTAGTCCACTCCATATTGCGCCAGTGCCACCACATCCATATAACCTTCAACAACTAATATTTGCGGGGGTTCACGATAGGCTTGCATGACATCGTATAGGCCATACAGCTCTTTACCTTTATGGAAAATGGGGGTTTCTGGGGAGTTCAGGTATTTTGGCGTTCCATCACCCGTAACGCGTCCACCAAAGCCGATCACTCGTCCGCGGCGGTCGCGAATGGGAAACATAATACGTCCACGAAAACGATCGTAGCGGTTGCCTTTGTCATTTTCGATCAACATACCGCCAGTGACGAGCATCTCTTGGCTTTCTTGTTGCTGACCGAAGTTTTTGCGCACTAAATCCCATTCGTCAGCGATATAGCCAATACCAAATTTCTGCACGATTTCGCCAGAAAGACCGCGATCTTTCAGATACTCGATGGCATGACGATTACCCGGAACTTTGAGTTGGTTGCGGTAAAACTGCGCAATGCTGCCCATTAAGTCATAAAGGGTGCGTTTTTCTTCACTATTGGCTTTAGGGGCTGATGAGAAATGGCCACTAGAGCGTTGCTCTCGGGGAACTTCTAGCCCCACAAAAGAAGCCAATTCTTCGATGGCCTCGACGAATTCAAGGCGTTCATATTCCATCATGAAGTCGATGGCGTTGCCATGCACGCCACAACCAAAGCAGTGATAGAACTGTTTTTCTTGGCTTACACTAAATGAGGGCGTTTTTTCATTATGAAATGGGCAGCAAGCACCGTAGTTCTTACCTTTTTTCTTAAGTTTCACACGTGCGTCTATGATGTCGACAATATCAAGTCGAGCAAGGAGATCATCAATAAAACTGCGAGGGATGTGTCCTGCCATAAAACCTAAAAGAAAAGATTAAAACGAATGATTAGATACAAACAAGCCGTGCGCTCCAGAGGATAGCACGGCTTGATGCAATTTGATGCGGGCATTTAAGCGAGTTTAGTTCGAACTAATCCGCTGACTTTACCCATATCTGCACGCCCTTGAATTTGCGGTTTCAAGACAGCCATCACTTTCCCCATGTCTTGCATGCCAGCAGCAGCGGACTGGGTGATCGCATCATCAATTAATGCGCTCACTTCATCATCGCTCAACGGCTGAGGCATAAATGCCTCAAGGATAGTGATTTCTGCTTGCTCTGCATCTGCGAGATCTTGACGATTGGCAGCTTCATATTGAGCGACAGAGTCGCGACGCTGTTTAACCATTTTTACCATCACAGCAAGAATATCGTCGTCGTTCAGAGTGATCTGCTCGTCGACTTCCCGTTGTTTGATCGCGGATAAGGCTAAACGAATAGTGCCAAGGCGTACTTTATCCTTGGCTTTCATCGCTAATTTTTGCTCTTCTTTGAGGATATCAATTAGAGCCATAACTCTCGTTCCTTAATGGAAAAAAGTTATTAGTACAGGCGAACGCGACGTGCGTTTTCGCGAGCTAGCTTCTTAGCGTGACGCTTTTGAGCTGCTGCTTTAGCGCGTTTGCGAACGGTAGTTGGTTTTTCATAGTGCTCACGACGACGCACTTCAGAAAGGATACCTGCTTTTTCGCAAGAGCGCTTGAAACGACGTAATGCAACATCGAACGGTTCGTTTTCACGTACTTTAACTATTGGCATATGCCTTTCACCTCAGGGGTTATTCGTTAACGCTGATATTTTGAGGCTTAAACCACAAGATTTCTTGTCTGTTTGCTCGGTTATCAGCTTGATCAAAAATGGTGCGGAATTTTAATCCGATCGCAATAGCTTTGTAAAGCACTTTGTCGATTATAGTCTGTACAAAATTTGTTTACGGAGCCAAGGCGGGGTAACATGGCGGCCATTTCCAATTGTTGATGAAAGCGTGCTGAGAAAATTATGCGCATTATTGGTATTGAAACCTCGTGTGACGAGACTGGCATCGCCATTTATGACGAAGAGAAAGGCTTACTTTCTCATCAATTGTACAGCCAAGTAAAACTGCACGCCGATTACGGCGGTGTGGTGCCGGAGCTTGCTTCTAGAGACCATGTTAAAAAGACCATTCCACTGATAAAAGCAGCGATGGCTGAAGCGAATTTGACGCCAGCGGATATTGATGGCGTGGCTTACACCGCAGGTCCTGGTTTAGTGGGTGCGCTGCTTGTTGGCGCGACGATTGGCCGTAGTTTGGCTTATGCGTGGAATGTGCCAGCGGTGCCTGTTCACCATATGGAAGGGCACCTTTTAGCTCCGATGCTTGAAGATAATCCGCCTCCGTTTCCGTTTGTGGCCGTACTGGTTTCCGGTGGTCATTCCATGATGGTAGAGGTGAAAGGGATTGGTGAATATAAGATCCTCGGAGAGTCTATTGATGACGCGGCCGGTGAGGCGTTTGATAAAACCGCGAAGCTGATGGGGCTTGATTATCCCGGGGGGCCATTGTTGGCTCGTTTGGCTGAAAAAGGAACGCCAGGGCGTTTTAAGTTTCCGCGTCCGATGACGGATCGACCAGGGTTAGACATGAGTTTCTCTGGTTTAAAAACATTTACAGCCAATACGATTGCAGCTAATGAGAATGATGATCAGACTCGAGCGGATATTGCGTACGCCTTTCAAGAGGCGGTGTGTGGCACTTTAGTGATTAAGTGCAAACGCGCCCTTGAGCAAACTGGCATGAAACGCATTGTTATTGCCGGTGGCGTGAGTGCCAATAAACAGTTACGCGCAGAGCTTGGCGCACTGGCGAAAAAAATTGGTGGTGAAGTGTATTACCCGCGTACTGAGTTTTGTACCGACAACGGTGCAATGATTGCTTATGCGGGTATGCAGCGTTTAAAAAATGGTGAAACAGTCGATTTAGCGGTGCAGGCAACACCTCGCTGGCCGATTGATCAACTTAAACCCATTATTTAGCGGGTGTCGCAACGGTCTCTTTTTAGAGGCCGTTTTGTTCTTTGGTACTTCCGTTTCTGTGGCGTTCTGTATTGATTTTAATTAGCCATTGCTTACATTCTGCTCTGAGCTGTTATCGCTCATATCAATGCTACAATGCCAACCTACTTTACTAATATTGGATTCACAATGAAGACATTTGTTATTGATGATTGCCAGATGCGTTATTTGGATCAAGGGCAAGGTGAAGTGCTTGTTTTCGGTCACAGCTATCTGTGGGATAGCGCAATGTGGGCACCTCAGGTGGAAGCGTTGAGTCAACACTACCGCTGTATCGTGCCTGATTTATGGGCGCATGGTCAGTCAGATTTCGCACCGTCATCCATGAACACACTAAAAGATTATGCTCAGCATATTTTGGCTTTGATGGACCACTTATCGATTGAGCAGTTTTCTATCATTGGTCTTTCTGTAGGTGGAATGTGGGGGGCTGAGTTAGCCGTTCTTGCGCCTGCGCGCGTGAAATCATTAGTGATGATGGATACCTTTGTTGGTCTAGAGCCTGAAGTCAGCCATGCAAAATATTTTGCCATGCTCGATGCGATTGCGGCGATGCAGCAAGTGCCAGCACCGATTGTTGATGCAGTTGTACCGATGTTTTTTGCAAAAGATGGCGAGCAGAAATCTCCGGCATTAGTGGCTGGATTCAAGCAACATTTATCGGCGCTTACTGGTCAACAAGCGGTGGAAGTGGCTCGGTTGGGGAAAATGATCTTCGGTCGTCGTGACATGATTGAAGAGGTGGAGCAATTGAGGTTGCCAGTGTTGATTGCAGCTGGCGCTGAAGATATGCCTCGTCCGCCTCTTGAGGCTTACTTAATGAATGATGCCATTCACGGCAGTGAGTTAGAGGTTATTGCTAATGCTGGACATATCAGTAACTTAGAGCAACCTGAATACGTTACCGCCATGTTGACCCGTTTCTTGAAAAAAGCGCTTAGCTAGTCTTCCCTTATTAGCGGGTCATGCTTAATCAAAAAAGGCTTCGTAAGAGGCCTTTTACTTATTCGTCATTGACGTTATTTGCAAGCGGGTTTATCCATCATCCAAGCTAGCTCAAGAACCAAGCGTTTTTTTCTCACCCACTTTCGGCTCTGTGCCAGCCAATAACCGTTTAATATTTTGGTGATGACGAAACACGATAAGGCAGCACAGCATTGCTACCGGTAAGGTATATTGCGGTTTGATCAACCAAGTGTAGAACGGCGCGAGCAGCACAGTAACCAAAGCCGCTAAGGATGAATAGCGAAATAAAAATGCAACGCTGACCCAAGTCAATATGATAAGTGCGGTGAGATCTAAACCGATCGGTGCGATGGCTCCCAGTGCTGTTGCAACACCTTTTCCGCCTTTAAAATGAAAGAAAATAGGATACATATGGCCAAGGCAAGCGGCGATGGCGACTAGGCCCAATAGAATGGGGTCAATCCCCAAATAGTAGCTGCCCCATACTGGAATAGTACCTTTGAGCATGTCACACAGCAGTACCGCGATGGCGGCTTTTTTTCCACCAATGCGTAATACGTTAGTTGCACCGGGGTTATTTGAGCCCATATTGCGAGGATCGGGCAGGCGTAATAAACGGCAGATCAACACCGCACTTGAGATCGAACCCAGTAAATAGGCAGAAATGATCATTATCAGTGCGAGTGGTGTCATAAGTACCTCTGCAGTGGAAATGCCCTAAAGCAAGTTCACAAGCCATTGTTAACCATGATGAAAAGCAAAAAAATGTTTTGGATTTCGCATCTCGACTCAGTTTGGGTATATGATATCGCGATTAGGCAAAATAGTACGATTTTTTACGTAATTAGGGTATCCGACCTCTAGAGGAAGAGACGCAAAAATGGACAAAGTCTTTATTGAACAGCTGACGGTAATTACGACCATTGGCGTGTATGATTGGGAACAAGAGATTAAGCAGAAGTTGGTGCTCGACATCGAAATGGCGCACGACAATCAACCCGCAGGTAAAAGTGATGATGTGAGCGATGCATTAGACTACGCACAAGTGAGTCAAGCGGTGATCGCACATATTGAAAATGGTCGCTTTTTATTGGTAGAGCGTGTTGCAGAAGAAGTAGCAGAGCTTCTGATGCAGCGTTTTTCCGTTCCTTGGGTTAAAATTCGCTTAGCAAAGCCCGGCGCGGTAGCACAGGCATCCAGTGTTGGCGTTATCATTGAACGAGGCCATGCATGACGACGGTCTATGTTGGCGTCGGTTCTAATATTGAAAGACGCAAACATATCGAAGCGGCCATCGAGGAATTGTCGACCATCGGAAATCATCTACAGATCTCGACCATTTACGAATGTGCATCGGTTGGTTTCAATAGTGCGGCTTTTTATAATTTAGTCGTTGCGCTTGAAACAAGGCTTTCGTTGAGTGATTTCGTGGCGCAACTTCGAGCGATTGAATCTCGATGGGGGCGCGACCCGCAGGCGAAAAAATTTCAAGATCGCACCTTAGATCTCGATATCATCTTGTTTGGTGAAGAAATTTCAGCGCAAGATCCTGAACTGCCACGCAGTGATATCTTTAAATATCCATTTGTCATACAACCACTTTACGATTTGTCACCGGAACGGATCGTTCCCAATGATGGTCGTAGTGTGCGTCAAATATGGCAACAGGCGATCAACTTAGAATCGCTCACCCCTGTCAAACTTTGGTTCGACATTAATTAATAAGAGTCAGTAATGAGTTATTTAGAAGCGTTTTTTTTGGCTTTGATTCAAGGCTTAACCGAATTTTTACCTATCTCCAGCTCCGCCCATTTAATTTTGCCTTCAGCCATTTTAGGCTGGGAAGATCAAGGTCTTGCCTTTGATGTGGCGGTGCATGTCGGCACATTAGCTGCCGTGGTTATCTATTTTAGGAAAGAAGTCGTGACTTTACTGCGCGCTTTTTTTGCCTCGATTTTTAAAGGCGAGCGCAGTAAAGAATCGAAACTGGCATGGATGATCGTACTAGCAACCATTCCTGCCTGTATTTTCGGCTTTTTTATGAAAGATATTGTTGAACTCTACCTACGCAGTGCTTGGGTGATAGCAACCACCACTATTATTTTTGGTCTATTACTGTGGTATGTCGATAAAAACGCGCCATTAGCGGATGATGAATACCAAGCCGATTGGAAAAAATCGCTGATGATTGGTTTGGCACAAGCGGTTGCGGTTATCCCCGGTACCTCTCGCTCAGGAGCGACCATCACTGCGGCGTTGTATCTTGGTTTTACTCGTGAAGCGGCCGCGCGTTTTTCTTTCTTGATGTCGATTCCTATCATTGTTTTGGCGGGTGGCTATTTAGGGTTAAAGCTAGTGACCAGTGGCGAACCTGTGCATTTTGGTTTCTTAACGACGGGTATCCTGACCTCCTTTATCAGTGCTTATATTTGTATCCATTTCTTCTTAAAACTGATTTCTAAAATGGGTATGACTCCGTTTGTCATTTACCGTTTAATTCTGGGTGGCGGCTTATTTGCGTTCCTAATGATGAGTTAAATAAAGGCTTGTGGTATAAATAGCCATCATTTTCGTGCTGTGTTAGAGCGTCACTTTTTTTAAACAGCACGCTTTGTTTATCGTTTACGTTCTCTTTCATAGTGAACGTTTTGAATGGTTATAGATGTGATGCGACTTTTTGCGGTGACATTGGCGTTATTATTCGGTTTATTACAGTACGATTTGTGGCTCGGTAAAAATGGCATTGCTGATTATCGAACCATTGTCGATGAAATTGACGTGCAGCAACAAGTAAACGAAAACCTAACGCTACGAAATTCGGAAATGTTCGTCGAAATTGATGATTTACGACAAGGATTGGACGCGATTGAAGAGCGAGCGCGTCATGAATTAGGAATGATAAAAGCAGGTGAAACTTTCTATCGATTGGTCGGTGAGGATAGTCAATAAATGCCGCACAGTACGCTTTCTCTTACCGCGATTGTACCGGCTGCTGGTGTTGGCAGTCGAATGCAAGCAGATCGTCCGAAACAGTATTTAACCATACACAACAAAACCGTTCTCGAACACACAATAGCGACGCTGCTCGCGCACCCTAATATTGATCGCGTTGTTGTCGCCGTCAGTGACGATGATCCTTACTATTTTGCTCTGCCATTAGCCACTAACCCCAATGTTATTCGCGTCAGCGGTGGTCAAGAGCGAGCCGACTCGGTGCTCTCGGCGCTGCAATATGTTTTAGCTAATTCCCTAGGTGAATGGGTTCTCGTGCATGATGCAGCGCGGCCTTGTCTTACTTTTGCAGATATTGACCGATTGATTACGACGGCTAAAGAGCATCCGGTAGGTGCGATTTTAGCTGCACCCGTTCGAGACACAATGAAGCGTGCTGATGGCGAAAACAACATTGATCATACCGTTGATCGCGTCGCATTATGGCACGCACTCACCCCCCAGATGTTTAGAGCCAAGCCACTTTTTGAGGCTTTGTCGGACGCGTTAGATCAGCAAGTCATCATCACCGATGAAGCATCCGCAATGGAGTGGCAAGGGTTACATCCAGCGTTGGTCGCTGGGCGGGCGGATAATCTAAAAATTACGCAACCCGAAGATCTCGCTTTAGCTGAGTTTTATTTAGGTCGTACTTCTTCACTAGCCGCAATAGGAAATAACCATGATTAGAATTGGCCACGGTTTTGATGTTCATAAATTTGGCGGTGAAGGCCCAGTCATCATTGGGGGAATTGCCGTTCCTTATGAACAAGGCTTAATTGCTCATTCCGATGGTGATGTCGCCTTGCATGCTTTAAGTGATGCGCTGCTTGGCGCGATTGCCGCAGGTGATATTGGCCGCCATTTCCCCGATACCGATGATAAATGGAAAGGGGCAGATAGCCGTGAATTATTGAAAGATGTCTATCGCCGTGTGAAAGCGCAAGGCTACCGTTTAGGAAATGCCGACGTCACCATTATCGCGCAAGCGCCGAAGATGGCGCCGTATATTGAAGCGATGTGCGCTGCCATTGCGCAAGATCTTGAAACGACGCTAGATAATATTAACGTCAAAGCAACCACAACCGAGCGCCTTGGTTTCACTGGGCGCAAAGAAGGTATTGCTTGCGAAGCGGTTGTCTTATTGATCAAATGTACTACAGATTAAATGCACGGTTGATCAAAGCATAATATTGCCTTAATAAAACGACCCAACAAATTGAAGAGGTAATTCACTTACCTCTCCTTCTATGTAAAAACACGTTATTGATGGACTACCGCCAACGAATGGCACGCTCAGTAACGCGCAATAGCGGCTCATGCGTCGCTGTTTTTATTATTACCGCCAACTCGCGTCAGCGACGGATGAAAACATGTCAGATATATTATCTTCATTGGCTTACCTTTGTGGTAAACCAGCCGCTAAAGCCAAAATAAAAGCCAAGCCAGAGCACTTTAAAGTGATTGAAGACTTAGGATTCGAACTGGCAGGAAGTGGTGAACACTTAATGGTTCATATTCGTAAAACTGGTGAAAATACCAGTTTTGTGGTCAATGAATTGGCTAAAGCATGTGGTGTGAAATCAAAAGATGTGAGTTGGGCTGGTCTGAAAGATCGTCATGCGGTTACGCAGCAGTGGCTCAGTGTACATTTACCAAAAGGTGAGACGCCAGATTTCACCGAGTTTTTGGCTCAATATCCGAGCATCGAAATTCTGGAAATTACGCGTCACAATAAAAAGTTGCGCCCCGGTGATTTAGTTGGCAATCATTTTGAAATCACGCTTTCTGAAGTCACCGACACCGCCGAAGTAGTGACGCGATTAGAGCACATTGCCACTCACGGTGTGCCTAATTATTTTGGTAGCCAACGTTTTGGCAATCACGGCAATAACCTCAGTGAAGCGCGTCGCTGGGGAAAAGAGAACGTGCGTTCACGTAACCAAAATCAGCGCAGTTTGTATCTCTCGGCGGCCCGTTCGTGGATTTTCAACCAAATTGTCTCTGCCCGTATCGGGCAAGATAAGTTACATCAATTTATCGAAGGAGATATCGCACTTGAGGGAGAGAAAACGACCTTAGTCACCTTGGCGAATCTTACCGATCTCAATAACAAACTGGCATTGAATGAAGTGCAAATAAGTGCTGCTTTGGCGGGCGATAACGCACTACCGACGCAAGGCGAGGCTTTAGATTTAGAACAAGTTCACCTTGATGCTGAACCTGACTTGATGGCACTGATCCGCAGTAATCGTATGCGTCATGAGCGCCGGGCGCTGATGCTTAAGCCGCAGAATCTTTCTTGGACAGTTGAACAAGACAATGTGACGTTACGTTTTGATTTAGATGCAGGAAGTTTTGCTACCTCAGTCATTCGCGAATTGGTTGAAGAGATAGCGGTTGAACGCGAGTTCTAAGGAAAAAACTCGATGAAGATTTTATTAAGCAATGATGATGGTGTATACGCGCAAGGTTTAAATACCCTAGCACGCGCGCTGGCGGATCTCGCCGAGATCGTGATTGTCGCGCCGGATCGTAATCGGTCAGGAGCCTCCAATTCGCTGACATTAGAGCAGCCGCTTCGTGTGGATCTCATTGCACCCAATACCTATTCAGTGCAAGGCACACCAACCGATTGTGTGCATTTTGCACTCAATGAACTGCTCAAAGATGATCTGCCTGATTTGGTGCTGACAGGCATCAATCATGGTGCGAATTTGGGCGATGACGTGCTCTATTCGGGCACGGTTGCGGCGGCGATGGAAGGGCACTTTCTTGGGGTGCAAGCGATCGCGTTTTCACTGGTCGGGACGGCTAATTTTACTACGGCAGCCCAGATAGCACGCCAGTTGGTCGAACAGCATCTCAATGCCCCGATCCCAACCAATCGATTATTGAATGTGAACGTACCAGATCGTCCATTTGAGGAGTTAGCGGGTATTCAAGTGACGCGTTTAGGTGCTCGCCATCACGCAGAAAGTATGATTAAGCAGAAAGATCCTCGTGGGCATGATATTTATTGGTTAGGTCCTCCGGGTAAAGAGCAAGATGCAGGGCAAGGGACTGATTTCTATGCGATTGAGCATGGCTATGTCTCCTTGACGCCGTTGCAGGTTGATCTCACGGCTCATGAGTCACTGCCAAGTATGGATAACTGGTTGAAGGAAAAAGGGTAATGGCCAATCCACATGCCGACAGATTAATTGAATTTCTGATCGCGAATGGTATCCAAGATCAAACCGTTTTGGATGCCATTCATTGTTTGCCAAGAGAAAGCTTTGTTTCTCAGGCGATGATGCATCAAGCCTATGACAACAATGCCTTGCCGATAGGCCAAGGACAAACGATTTCACAACCTTACATTGTGGCAAAAATGACGCAGCTTTTAGAACTTGAGCCGCAGAGTAAGGTCTTAGAAATTGGCACAGGATCGGGTTATCAAACCGCTGTGCTTGCCCAGTTGGTTGAGCACGTGTATTCGATTGAACGGATCAAGTCATTACAGTGGGGTGCCAAGCGTCGTTTAAAGCAATTGGATATTTATAACGTCTCGACTAAGCATGGTGATGGCTGGTTGGGCTGGGATGCTAAAGCCCCTTTTGATGCGATCATTGTTACGGCGGCGGCCGAATTTGTCCCAAATGCGCTGCTTGATCAGCTTGCGGAAGGTGGCCGTTTAGTGATCCCTGTCGGCAGTAGTGAGCAACAGTTATTGAAAATAGTTCGCCAAGGCGATGATTTTATTTCTAACACCATTGAGATGGTGCGTTTTGTTCCTTTAGTTGCCGGTGATTTAGCTTAGTGATGATGAGTAACCTAAGAAACAGAGTAATAATGGTGCTAATGAGTAGCGTCCTTATCGGATGTGCTGCTCATACTCCTGCACCCGTTTCTGGGCTCAATAAAGACTATAATGCCATTCCTCGTGGTAGTTATCGCGGCAGTTTTTACGAAGTGCAAAAAGGCGATACGCTCTATTTTATATCTTATGTCACAGATAAAAATGTAAACGACTTGATCCGTTTCAATAATTTAAAAAAACCTTACACCATTCATCCCGGTCAAAAACTCAAATTATGGATCCCCAATTACACGCCTCCTGCTTATGGTGGTAATGGTGTAACAGAAGTCATTGTGGCTGCAACCCCTTCGAGCACAATGGCTGGCTTAGTTTCCCCCCCAATGGTTGTAGACGGAGTGAGTAAAAACTCTAATCAAAATAGTGGATCTAATGCCGCAAGTTCTTCGACCAAAGTCGCAAAGAAAGATCCTCCTAAGGTAGTTGAACAATCGAAATCAAAAGAGTATGTTGATTCAAAAGGTAAGCAAAATGTTAATGCTAATGTAACCTTTGCTAAACCAAAAGATGATAAAGTTTCAAAATGGTTATGGCCGACACAAGGGAGAATAATTAAAAACTTTTCAGCAGGCGATCAAGGAAATAAAGGGATCGATATCGCAGGACAGCGTGGTCAATCCATTTTATCAACTGCTGCAGGAACCGTTGTCTATTCGGGAAATGCATTAAGAGGTTACGGCAATCTTGTGATTGTTAAACATAATGATAACTACCTCAGTGCTTATGCTCATAACGATCGGTTACTGGTAAAAGAAGGACAAAGTGTTAAAGCTGGCCAAAAAATAGCAACCATGGGTAGCTCAGGAACCAGTAGTGTTCGTTTACACTTTGAAATTCGTTATCAAGGTAAGTCGGTGAATCCAAAACGCTACTTACCGTAAACATACTTGAAAGAGTCATGTAGCGACATTAGAAAGTAGTAATGTCTTGCTAGCTCGCCAGGGGGAGGCGCTATGAGTATCAGCAATGCAGTAACGAAAGTCGAAGAGTTTGAAGACCAAGAGATCATGGATTCGATTGAGGTTGATGAAGAACTCACCACCACTAAAAGCCAAAGCGATGACGATGTTCAAATCGAAGATGCCAAAGAAGGGTTTGATGCGTCAACAAAAAGCTTAGATGCAACACAGATGTATCTTAGCGAGATTGGTTTTTCTCCATTATTAACAGCTCAAGAAGAAGTACTTTATGCTCGTCGTTCACTGAGAGGCGATGAAGCTGCTCGTAAACGCATGATCGAAAGTAACTTACGTTTGGTCGTTAAAATTTCTCGCCGTTATGGTAATCGTGGCTTAGCTTTACTCGATCTAATTGAAGAAGGTAATTTAGGCTTGATCCGTGCGGTAGAAAAATTTGATCCAGAACGTGGCTTTAGATTCTCAACCTATGCTACTTGGTGGATCCGTCAAACCATTGAACGTGCATTAATGAACCAAACGCGCACTATCCGTTTGCCAATTCACGTCGTTAAAGAGTTGAATATCTACCTTCGTACGGCTCGCGAGCTATCGCAGAAGTTAGATCATGAACCTACCGCAGAAGAAATTGCGTTCCAACTGGATAAGCCAGTAGAAGATGTCAGTAAAATGCTGCGTCTTAACGAGCGTATCAGTTCTGTTGATACACCGATTGGCGGCGATGGTGATAAAGCACTACTCGATATCATCCCAGATGCGAACAACTCTGATCCTGAAATTTCTACGCAAGATGATGATATCCGTGAATCACTACTGAATTGGTTAGATGAACTAAACCCAAAACAAAAAGAGGTACTTGCACGCCGTTTTGGACTATTAGGTTATGAACCGTCCACCTTAGAAGAGGTAGGGCGCGAAATTAACTTAACTCGTGAACGAGTTCGTCAAATTCAAGTGGAAGGCCTACGTCGTTTGAGAGAGATCTTGGTTAAACAAGGCTTGAACATGGAAGCGCTGTTTAATGTTGAATACGACTAAAGGTTGGTTCAACAAGACCTTGATTCATAAAACCATTGATTTATAAAACCGTTGATTTATAAAACTATTGCATAAAAGCACAAAAGGCACCGACTTAAAATCGATGCCTTTTTTATTTTTAATATCAGATTGTTACATTAGTTTCTTCAAGCGATAAAGTGCTTCTAACGCTTGGCGAGGCGTTAGATCGTCAGGATCAATAGCTGCTAATGCCTGTTCGACTTCGCTTGGGTCTGGGATCAAACTGAGTTGATTAGCAATATCTACAGTTGAGCTTTTACTGCTATTAGGTTGTTGCTGGCTTAGTAATTCAAGCTGCGACAGTTTAGCGCGCGCGTTTTTGATCACTGTTTTAGGCACGCCAGCAAGACCTGCCACTGCTAGGCCGTAAGATTTACTTGCCGCTCCTTCTTGAACCGCATGCATAAAGGCAATGCTATCGCCATGTTCCACGGCATCTAAATGCACGTTGGCTAAGTGAGGTAGCTGGTTTGGCAGCTCGGTCAGTTCAAAATAATGAGTGGCAAATAGCGTTAGCGCGCCAATTTGGCTTGCGAGCCATTGTGCACTTGCCCAAGCCAATGATAACCCATCATAGGTACTGGTGCCGCGGCCAATTTCATCCATCAATACCAAGCTATTTTGTGTCGCATTATGCAAAATGTTGGCAGTTTCGGTCATTTCAACCATGAAAGTAGAGCGACCAGAGGCGAGATCGTCCGATGCACCAATGCGGGTGAAGATGCGGTCAATCGAACCGATGTGTGCTGCTTCTGCTGGCACATAGCAACCGATATGCGCTAATAAAGTAATCAATGCAGTTTGGCGCATGTAGGTCGATTTACCGCCCATGTTAGGCCCGGTAATGATCAACATTTTTCGTTGCGGATTGAGCTCAATTGGGTTGGCAATGAAGGGTTCATTCATCACTTGCTCAACGACAGGGTGACGGCCAGCTTGGATATGGATCGCTGGCTCTTTACTTAAGGTCGGGCGACAGTAATCTAAGCTTTCAGCGCGCTCGGCAAGGTTTTGCAACACATCGAGCTGCGATAGCGAAGATGCAAGGTTTTGCATCTGCTCTAAATGAGGCAACAATAAGTCAAATAACTCTTCCCAAAGCTGCTTTTCCACTGCCAGTGCTTTTGATTTCGAGTTGAGCACTTTATCTTCATGCGCTTTTAGCTCGGCAATAATATAACGCTCGGCATTTTTCAGCGTTTGGCGGCGTACATAGTGGGGAGGAACAAGGTGACTCTGGCCACGGCTGACTTGAATGTAGAAACCGTGAATCGCGTTGTAGCCGACTTTTAGCGTATCAATGCCGTGACGTTCGCGCTCTTCAGCTTCTAATTTATTCAAGTATTCGGTTGCGCCGTTGGCTAAATCACGCCATTCATCCAGTTCGGCGCTGTAGCCATCGGCAATCACGCCACCATCACGAATCACAACTGGTGGGTTGTCTTTGATTGCTCGCTCAAGCAGTGTGCACAGCTCATCCAATGGCTGTACATGATGAGTTAACTGAACTAAGTGGGGTTGCGATAAGGGTTGCAGTATTTCACTGAGCTGCGGCAATTGCTGCATCGCATGTCGCAGGCGTGCTAAGTCTCTTGGGCGAGCGGAACGCAATGCCAAACGAGCAAGAATACGTTCAATATCGCCAATCTGTTTCAGCACAGGTTGTAATTCACTAAACAGAGCAAGCTGTTTCAACTCGCCGATCGCATCAAGGCGTTGATTCAGCGTATCAATACAGCGCATCGGTTGGTGTAACCAGCGTTTGAGCATGCGGCTGCCCATTGGGGTGGCGCAATGATCGAGCACTTCCGCTAAGGTGTTATCAAAGCCACCGGACAAGTTCTGCGTGATCTCTAAATTACGGCGCGTGGCGGCATCTAAGATCACTGAGTGATCTTGGCGATCAAACGTCAGTGAACGAATATGAGGCAGTGCAGTGCGCTGCGTATCTTTCACGTATTGAATCAAGCAGCCAGCGGCGCATAAGCCCAGTTTAGCCTGTTCTACGCCAAAACCGACCAAATCACGCGTACCAAATTGTTGGTTCAACTGCTGTTTTGCTGTCTCTAACTCAAATTCCCAAATAGGGCGGCGACGGTTTCCTTTGCGGTTGCCCATTAAAGTGACTGGCGTGAAATCTTCAGGGAAGAGCAGTTCGCGTGGTGCGGTGCGTTGCAGTTCGGCGGCCATCGCCTCTTCGGTTTCTGGCTCACTCAGTTGGAAGCGCCCTGAAGTGATGTCTAAGGTTGCGTAGCCAAAGCGACCATCGTGGTGGTAGATGGCAGCAATTAAGTTATCGACTCGCTCAGAGAGCAAGGCTTCATCCGTGACCGTACCGGGCGTGATAATCCGCACCACTTTACGCTCAACGGGGCCTTTGCTGGTGGCAGGATCGCCAATTTGTTCACAAATCGCGACGGATTCGCCCTGCTGTACCAATTTCGCTAAGTAACCTTCCACGGCGTGATAGGGAACGCCCGCCATTGGAATAGGCTCACCCGCAGAAGCACCGCGTTTGGTGAGTGATATTTCCAGCAATTGCGATGCGCGTTTAGCGTCATCGTAAAACAGCTCGTAGAAATCGCCCATCCGATAAAAGAGCAGAATATCGGGGTTTTCGGCTTTCAATTGCAGATATTGCCGCATCATCGGGGTGTGCTGTGGTGAAGACTCGGCGGAAGATGCGCTGGATTTGCTCATGTTATTCGTCACTCGATTATCAATGGCTGACTGTGAAAATGACCACCCTACAGGAATGGCAGCGGCCTTAGCTCTGACATGAGTTAGAAAGAATCGTCAGAACATGCATTTAATTAAATAGTTGGAGAGGATAACAAACTTCGCTATTGCTGAGCAATCAAGGGATGCTGATGTGGAAGCAAAGCCAAGGGCTAAAGAGTGATGAGCGCGTCAGCACTGATTAGCCCGTTGGGGTGGAGATTTGATCTAAGAAAAAAGACCGGATGAGAGATAACGATCGCCTCGATCGCAAATGATGGCGACGACCACCGCTCCTGGATTTTGTTGCGCGATTTGTAACGCAGCGAAAACGGCGCCTCCAGAGCTGACGCCAGCGCAAATGCCTTCTTGGGTTGCCAAAGCACGAGCCGTATTGATGGCATCTTGCTCTTCGATATCGAGTACCACATCAACACGTGATGATTCAAAAATACCGGGTAAATAAGCTTGAGGCCAGCGGCGAATGCCCGGAATTGCACTGCCTTCTGCTGGTTGTAAACCGACAATGCTTATCTCTGGATTTTGCGTTTTTAGATAGCGAGAAGTGCCCATGATGGTGCCCGTTGTGCCCATACTTGAGACAAAGTGGGTGATTTCCCCGTGGCTTTGTTGCCAAATTTCTGGGCCAGTAGAATCGAAATGAGCTTGCGGGTTGTCGGGGTTATTGAATTGATCGAGTACTTTTCCTTTACCTTCACTTTGCATTTTTAATGCTAAATCGCGCGCTCCTTCCATGCCTTGCTCTTTGCTGACTAAAATGAGCTCACAACCATACGCTTTCATCGCGTCTTTACGCTCTTGGGTGGCATTATCTGGCATGATTAAAATCATTTTGTAGCCTTTGATGGCGGCCGCCATTGCCAGCGCAATACCCGTGTTGCCGCTGGTCGCTTCAATGATGGTATCGCCCGGTTGGAGCTCTTGGCGACGCTCTGCTTGCACTATCATATTGAGCGCTGGGCGATCTTTGACTGAACCTGCTGGGTTATTGCCTTCTAGCTTGACCAATACGGTGCTTGAGGTGTGAGCCGCCAGTCGCTGCAAGCGAACTAAAGGCGTTTGCCCGACATATGCTTCAATCGTTGGAAAGTCCGCCATCATGTTGTCCTTAATTTTTTAGTCGGAAGAGTAAGATGACGTATCCACCTTACCGAACACTACTATAAAGTCGTGCTGGTAATTGGCATACAATTTATTGCTAGAGTTTATTCCAAAAAGTTCTAGTTATCCTCTTTGTTATAATTCATTTTCCTCATACTCTAATTGCCAAGGACGCCATTTTGGCCGTAGTGATTAGGGAGTAGCAATATATGAAGTTCATCAAGTCAGCCTTAGCCAGCTTATTAGCCGTAGGATCGTTGAATGTTTCGGCCGCGGATCAAACCATTCTCAACTCATCGTACGACATCGCTCGCGAGCTGTTTGCTTCTTATAACCCAGTGTTTGAAAAACACTGGCAACAAAAGACAGGCCAAACAGTGGAGATCAAACAGTCGCACGGTGGGTCATCTGCGCAAGCTCGCTCAATTTTGCAGGGGTTAGCCGCCGATGTAGTGACATTCAATCAGGTAACGGATGTTCAGGCGCTGCACGATCGCGGCAAGCTTATCGATGCTAATTGGCAAGAAAAATTGCCCAATGCAAGCTCACCTTACTATTCCACGACCGCATTTTTAGTGCGCAAGGGGAATCCAAAAAATATTCAAGATTGGGGCGATCTCGCTAAAGCTGATGTGGCTTCTGTATTCCCCAATCCTAAAACCTCAGGTAATGCACGTTATACCTATTTGGCCGCGGTCGGTTATGCACAAAAGACTTTTGGCAAAGAAAACCAAGCCGAGCAGGATCAATTCCTCAAACAATTTTTATCTAATGTAGCGGTATTTGATACTGGCGGCCGTGGTGCGACTACTTCGTTTGTTGAACGTGGCATTGGCGATGTGCTGATTACGTTTGAATCTGAAGTGAACAATATTCGTCAGCAGTATGGCGTGGATGAATATCAAGTAGTGGTGCCTAAGACCTCTATCTTGGCCGAGTTTCCCGTGGCCGTGGTGGAAAAAAATGCCAAGCGTAAAGGCACGCTTGAGGTAGCCAACGAATATCTTGCTTATCTGTACAGTGAAGAAGCGCAACGTTTGCTGGCTGGGTTTAATTACCGCGTTCATGATGAAAAAGTGAACGCAGAATTTGCTGATTGCTTCCCTGAAGTTGAATTGCTAACAGTTGAGAGCATTGCTGGCGGGTGGGAAAGTGCCATGAAACTTCATTTTGCCAATGGCGCGAAGCTTGACCAACTTCAACGTCGTTAATTCGTCATCGCCACCTGCGCTGAGTGTGGGTGGTTTTCTTACGCATCCGTTTTGTTTCGAGGGTTTATGAGCCATTCCTTCACCGCTTCTTTATCTCGCCCACGCCATAAAAGGGTGCTACCCGGATTTGGTATTAGCCTCGGTACTTCGCTGTTTTTTGTCAGCTTAGTGCTGCTATTGCCCGCCAGTGGTTTGATTATGCAGACGAGCCAAATGTCGCTCACCGAGTATTGGCAGGTGGTGGCGGACCCTCGTGTACTGGCCAGTTACAAAGTAACGGTGGGCGCGGCACTCATCGCCTCATTGTTTAATGGCTTGCTAGGATTATTGCTCGCTTGGGTGCTGGTTCGTTATGATTTTTATGGCAAACGTATTCTTGATGCTTTAGTCGATTTACCGTTTGCTTTGCCTACCGCCGTTGCAGGCATCACGTTGGCGACGCTTTACTCATCCAATGGCTGGGTGGGCAGCGTACTTGGCGAGCTTGGAATTAAAGTGGCTTATACCCCCTTGGGGATTGTTGTCGCGATGGCGTTTACCAGTATTCCGTTTGTGGTGCGCACGGTACAACCCGTCTTGGAGGAGATCTCCAAAGAAGAGGAAGAAGCGGGTATGACGTTAGGCGCATCAGACAGCGCCGTATTTTGGAAAGTGATCATGCCTTCGATTCGTCCAGCACTATTGGTTGGTATTGCACTCTCATTTACGCGTAGCTTGGGCGAGTTTGGTGCAGTGATTTTCATTGCGGGCAATATGCCTTACGTCAGTGAAATTACCTCATTAATGATTTTTGTACGCTTACAAGAATTTGATTTTCCGGCGGCGAGTGCCATTGCCTCGGTAGTATTGATGGCATCGTTATCGCTGCTACTACTGATCAATCTATGGCAAGGCGCATACCTGCGTCGAATTCATGGACGTTAAGGAACCGATGATGAAAGCACATCAACCGTTACGAGTCGGAGAAGCACCTTGGGTGAAGTGGAGTTTGATTGGCTTTGCGCTGTTTTGGGTTGCATTGTTGCTGATTATCCCGCTAGTGAGCATTTTCAAACAAGCCTTTGCCAGTGGTTTATCGACTTATATTAGTCATTTAATTGAACCCGATACGCGTCATGCCATTGGTTTAACACTGTTAGTTGCGCTACTCACGGTGCCAATTAACTTAGTGTTTGGCGTGTTATTGGCTTGGGCTGTGACTCGTTTTGAATTTCCGGGTAGAAAAATATTAACCACTTTAATTGATATTCCGTTTGCCGTATCACCGGTTGTTGCAGGCCTTCTGTATTTACTGCTTTACGGCAGCAGCGGCTGGTTAGGTGAGTGGTTGTTTGAGCGCGATCTGCAAGTGATGTTTGCTTGGCCGGGAATTTTATTGGTCACGGTTTTTGTGACTTGCCCGTTTGTCGCGCGTGAGCTGATCCCGCTGATGCAGCAGCAAGGCCGATCGGATGAAGAAGCGGCGGTTATTTTGGGGGCATCTTGGTGGCAACTGTTTCGTCGCGTCACCTTACCAAATATAAAGTGGGCACTGATTTACGGTGTCATCTTAACCAATGCGCGTGCCATTGGTGAATTTGGCGCAGTAGCGGTTGTGTCGGGCAATATTCGTGGTGAAACCAATACCTTACCACTACACGTGCAGCTACTGTATGAAGATTATCAATCGGAAGCGGCGTTTGCTAGCGCCTCGCTATTGGCTTTCATTGCATTATTAACCCTAGTTTTTAAAGCTTATGTTGAATGGCGTCAACACAACAATCAGACAAAAACGAACAGAGAGCAAGAGACGGTATGAGTATACGTTTAGACAACATTTCCAAACAATTTGGTCAATTTCAAGCGCTCTCTCCGCTCTCGTTACAGATTGATGATGGCGAGATGATTGGCTTACTTGGTCCTTCAGGCTCAGGCAAAACCACTTTGTTGCGCATTATTGCCGGCCTTGAAGGTGCTGATAGCGGAACGATTCATTTTAGAGATCGCGATGTGACTCATGTCCACGTTCGCGAGCGCCGAGTTGGCTTTGTGTTTCAAAACTACGCACTTTTTCGTCATATGACGGTGGCTGACAATGTCGCGTTTGGTTTGCAAGTGATGGATCGCCGTCATAGACCAGCGGCGGCGGAAATCACCAAAAGAGTCAAACAGCTATTGGATATTGTGCAACTTGGCCATTTAGCTGAGCGCTATCCTGAACAACTGTCCGGCGGGCAAAAGCAGCGCATCGCCTTGGCTCGCGCTCTTGCAACAAAGCCGGAAGTGCTACTGCTGGATGAGCCTTTTGGCGCACTGGATGCCAAAGTGCGTAAAGAATTGCGCCGCTGGTTGCGCAGCTTGCACGAAGAGCTCGGTTTTACGAGCGTATTTGTCACCCACGATCAAGATGAAGCACTTGAACTCTCTGATCGCGTGGTCGTGATGAGCAATGGCCGCATCGAACAGATCGACTCGCCAGTGCAGCTTTATGCTCAACCGAACAGTCGCTTTGTCTTTGATTTTTTTGGCAATGTGAATGTCTTCCAAGCCAACTGGAATAACGAGCAGTGGGTCAATGGTCAATCGTTTATCTTACCGCCGAAAGATCACGCGATTAATCAATCAGGGAAGTTGTATGTGCGCAGCCATGAGTTGAGCCTATCGAACAAACAAAATAGCCAAGCTTCATTGCCTTTTGAAGTGGTCTCTGTCAATCCTGTTGGCGCGGAAGTGCGAGTGGAACTCGCGCCAGTCGGCTGGGAGAGTGAGCAATTATGGGAAGCAAAATTAACCCATAGAGCATTGAGTGAACAACCACTCACACGAGGCGACAAAACCTTTGCTACACCACAAGTGGGCTACTTTTTTGGTGGGGAGAGCAGCACTCCGCACACCATTCGTTGGCCATTCTTAGACGCAGATAGTTTAATGTTTGAGATCTAAATACAACGGACGAACGATTCAGAATGGGTACGCTTGCGTGCCCATTCTGTTTTCTGGAGATTCAATCTGCTATAAAGGTTCAAGCAAGATAACGTGGCTTTGGAGAGAGCGTAATGAAAGCGATTTTTGCATTAAGTGAACAATTAGGTCAGCAATTGTTAGCACAAAAAGAGATCCTCACCAGTGCTGAATCATGCACTGGCGGTGGTGTGGCATTTGCACTTACCGAGGTTGCAGGAAGTTCGGCTTGGTTTGAACGATCGTTTGTGACCTACAGTAATCTTGCTAAACAAGAGATGCTCGGTGTCAAAGCACAGACACTGGTGGATTTTGGCGCGGTTTCAGAACCCGTGGTGCGCGAAATGGTACAAGGAGCACTTTTGCATTCCCAAGCCACTATTGGTGTAGCGATCAGTGGTATTGCTGGTCCTGACGGCGGTAGCGCAGAAAAACCAGTGGGAAGCGTATGCTTTGCATGGGCTTCTAAACAAGGCTGGGAACGTGCTGAGACGCTTTGTTTTAAAGGCGATCGCGCGCAGGTGCGCAAGCAGGCGATTACTCATGCATTACAAGTGGTGAGTCACTTTTTATCGCAGCCAAATTGAACCTAGTCGAAATTTTTTCGACACAGCTATAGACACTGTATGAATCAACAGTATAATTAACCCCAATTGGCGACTAAAGAGTCGATAAAAAATTTAACGAGCCGCTACCCACAGCGACAGTTTGGAGAAAGTAATGGACGAAAATAAACAGAAGGCGTTAGCCGCAGCACTGGGTCAAATTGAAAAGCAATTTGGTAAAGGTTCGATCATGCGCCTTGGTGACAACCGTACAATGGATGTTGAAACCATTTCTACCGGTTCACTTTCTTTGGATATTGCATTGGGTGCTGGCGGTTTACCAATGGGACGTATCGTGGAAGTCTACGGCCCTGAATCATCAGGAAAAACAACGTTAACGCTGGAATTGATCGCAGCAGCACAACGAGTGGGTAAAACCTGTGCTTTTATCGATGCAGAACATGCCCTTGACCCAATTTATGCTAAAAAACTGGGTGTAAACATCGATGAGCTGTTGGTTTCACAACCTGATACGGGTGAACAAGCGCTTGAAATTTGTGATGCCTTGGCTCGTTCTGGTGCCATTGATGTTATCGTCATTGACTCAGTGGCTGCACTAACACCAAAAGCTGAAATTGAAGGTGAAATGGGCGATAGCCACATGGGCTTGCAAGCACGTATGCTTTCTCAAGCGATGCGTAAGTTAACGGGTAACCTAAAACAGTCCAACTGCATGTGCATCTTCATTAACCAGATCCGTATGAAAATTGGTGTGATGTTTGGTAACCCTGAAACCACAACAGGTGGTAATGCCCTTAAATTCTACGCTTCAGTTCGTTTAGATATTCGTCGTACAGGCTCTATTAAAGAGGGTGACGAAGTCGTGGGTAACGAAACGCGTATTAAAGTGGTTAAGAACAAAATCGCGGCTCCCTTTAAACAAGCGGATACTCAAATTCTTTACGGACAAGGTTTTAACCGTGAAGGTGAATTGGTTGATCTTGGCGTGAAACATAAATTGGTTGAGAAAGCGGGTGCTTGGTATAGCTATAACGGTGATAAAATTGGTCAAGGTAAAGCAAACGCCTGTAAATTCTTGAGAGAGAATCCAGCTGCAGCTACGGCTCTTGATACTAAGTTACGTGAAATGCTGCTCAATCCAGCCGAGTTAATTGTTGAAGAACCTATTTTGAGCGAAATGCCTCAAGAAGAAGAGTTGTAATATTCTCCACGTTTATATTTCAACAAAGCCCTGCAATGCAGGGCTTTGTTTTATCCATGACCAATAGGGACAGTATGTATTCCTCTAAATTCAAATCGACGTTATCGTGCAAAGAGTGCGCATTGCAATTACTGAGCCGACGAGATCATAGCGAGCATGAGCTACAGCAAAAGCTCATTAGTAAAGGGTATGATACGGAAATTATCGTCCAAACAATGAGTTACTGCCTTGAGAACCATTATTTGGATGAACTGCGCTATGCCGCAAGTCAAATAAGACAACATGTCACTAAAGGTCATGGTGAGCGGCGTATTCGACAAGAGCTGAGCCAAAAAAGAGTCAGTAGCGATGATATTGAAACCGCTTTACATCAAGAGCCTCAAGATTGGTTTGAATTGGCAAAAGCGGTGGCTGAAAAAAAATTCAGAGAACCAGCAGAAAAAGGTTCAAAAGAACATGCCAAACAAGTGCGTTTTTTGCAGTATCGAGGTTTTAGCTTCGAGCAAATTAGCTACGCTTTATCATCATCGGAAGCTTAACTCTTCGTCTGATCCGCAATTTATTTCCTGCCATGCCTTTTCTATAAGAAAACTAGTCGAACTCTTGTCCATGCTTTACAATAACGCAAAATTCTAACTTGAGTATTTCAGGAAGAGCTGCATGTTTATGAGCACTGATGAGGTTCGCCGCGCGTTCCTCTCGTTCTTTGAAAGTAAAGGACACCAAATTGTTGATAGTTCATCATTAGTCCCCGCTAATGACCCAACCCTGTTGTTCACAAATGCAGGAATGAACCAATTTAAAGATTGTTTTCTTGGTTTAGAAAAGCGTGCTTATACACGTGCAACAACGGCGCAACGTTGTGTGCGAGCTGGTGGTAAGCATAACGATCTGGAAAACGTTGGTTTTACCGCTCGTCACCATACCTTTTTTGAAATGTTGGGTAACTTCAGCTTTGGCGATTACTTCAAAGAAGACGCTATCGCATACGCGTGGGAGTTTCTTACTGTAACACTCAAGTTGCCCGCTGATCGTCTACTGGTTACCGTGTATGAAACCGATGATGAAGCATTTGATATCTGGAACAAAAAAGTAGGCATTCCGGCTGAGCGCATTATTCGCATTGGCGATAAACCGGGTGGTAAAGCTTATGAGTCAGACAACTTCTGGCAAATGGGTGACACGGGTCCGTGTGGCCCTTGTACTGAAATTTTCTACGATCATGGCGATCATATCTGGGGTGGTCCTCCAGGTTCGGCAGAGGAAGATGGCGATCGTTTCATTGAAATTTGGAACAACGTATTCATGCAGTTTAACCGTCATGCCGATGGCACGATGGAGCCACTTCCAAAACCTTCCGTTGATACTGGTATGGGTATTGAACGTATTTCTGCGATCATGCAGGGTGTTCACTCAAACTATGAAATTGATGTGTTTCAAGCCTTGATTAAAGCCGCTGCTGATGTAACGGGTTATGACGATCTTTCCAATCAATCGCTACGCGTTGTTGCTGATCACATCCGTTCTTGTGCTTTCTTGATTGTGGATGGTGTGATGCCATCGAATGAAGGCCGTGGCTATGTACTGCGTCGGATTATTCGTCGAGCGGTGCGTCATGGTAATAAATTGGGCGCACAAGGTGCCTTCTTCCACAAATTGGTTGGCCCATTAGCACAAGTGATGGGAACGGCTGGTGAAGAACTGAAAAAGCAGCAAGCGCTTGTAGAAAAAGTGCTGCGCATTGAAGAAGAGAACTTCGGTCGCACTCTTGAACGCGGTATGGCGATCCTCAATGATGCACTCGATAATTTAGAGGGTAGCGTACTGGATGGTGAAACTGTCTTTAAACTTTACGATACCTACGGTTTTCCGGCTGATTTAACTAATGATGTTGCACGTGAACGTGAGCTGACCATTGACGAACTAGGTTTCGAAAAAGCGATGGAAGAGCAGCGTCAACGAGCGCGTGAAGCGGGCCAATTTGGCACTGACTACAATGCAATCATTAAAGTTGATACCAATACCGCTTTCTGTGGCTACAGCGCGACAAAAGGCGAGAGCCGCATTGCCGCTATGTTTGTTGACGGCAATGAAGTTGACACTCTATCTGCGGGTGATAAAGCGATTTTGATCTTGGGCGAAACACCTTTCTACGCTGAATCCGGTGGTCAATGTGGCGATGCGGGTGTTATTCAAACGGCCACGGGCTTGTTTAAAGTTGAAGATACACAAAAACTCGGCAACGCCATTGCTCATCACGGTGAACTCATCGAGGGCGTACTCGCCAAAGGCGATGAAGCGAAAGCCATTGTTGATGCTAAGCGCCGCGCTGCAATTTCACTGAACCACTCCGCCACACATTTGTTGCATGCTGCACTTCGCCAAGTATTAGGTTCGCACGTGGCGCAAAAAGGCTCATTGGTAAAAGCGGAAAGCTTGCGTTTTGACTTCTCTCATTTAGAAGCAATGACGCCCGTAGAGCTAAAAGAAGTGGAACGTCTAGTGAACGCGCAAATTCGCCGTAACCACACGATTGAAACCAATATTATGGACATCGAAGCGGCAAAAGCCAAAGGTGCTATGGCACTGTTTGGTGAAAAATACGACGATGAAGTTCGTGTATTGTCGATGGGGGATTTCTCAACCGAACTGTGTGGTGGTATTCACGCAAGTAACACCGGTGACATCGGCCTATTCAAAATAGTTTCTGAAGGCGGTATTGCCGCTGGCATTCGTCGTATTGAAGCGGTGACGGGTGAAGGTGCGCTGGATCTATTGGATCAACAGCAGGCTCAATATGAAGTCAAAGTGGCTGAAATGGCGGCTAAAGCGAAATCTTTGGAAAAAGAGTTGCAGCAGTTAAAAGATAAACTTGCAGCGAAAGAAAGTGCCAATCTGATCAGCAATGTAAAAGAAATTGCGGGTGTGAAAGTGCTAGTTGCTCAACTTAATGGCGCTGATAACAAAGCGCTGCGTGGTATGGTTGATGAGCTAAAAAATCAGTTAGGCAGTGGCATTATCATGCTGGGTAATGTGGCTGATGATAAAGTGGGTTTGATTGCGGGTGTGACCAAAGATCTTACTGCTAAAGTTAAAGCAGGGGAGCTGGTCAATATGGTTGCCTTGCAAGTGGGTGGTAAAGGTGGCGGCCGTCCGGATATGGCTCAAGCGGGAGGTACGGATGTTAATGCCTTGCCTAGCGCTTTAGCTTCCGTAGATGCTTGGATTGCTGAGCATCTATAAACCGCTGTAATAAGTCACGCTCAATCACTGTTTTTTGATTGGGCGTAATTTTATTTACCAAACCAAGTGGTCTAATTGGCGCAATAGGATACGAGCCAGTTATCTGCTTGGTTTTGTTTTTGTAACTACTGAATCGATACTCAACATAGTGCTCTGCTTTCGATTTGGTCCTAATGAGACTTTGGTCTTGGGAAGGTGAAGATAGGTGAAAAAGCCCCTTATCGTGCAAAAGTTTGGCGGAACCTCGGTGGGTTCAATAGAACGAATCCATACCGTCGCTGAACACATCATTAAGGCGAAGAATGATGGTAATCAAGTGGTTGTAGTTGTTTCTGCAATGTCAGGAGAAACCAATCGACTGTTGGGCTTAGCACAACAAATCGATAGTGTACCAACTGCAAGGGAACTTGATGTTTTGCTCTCTGCTGGTGAGCAAGTGTCTATGGCGCTATTAGCGATGACACTCAATAAATTAGGCTATTCAGCTCGCTCACTAACCGGAGCTCAAGCGAACATTGTGACCGATAATCAACACAATGACGCGACGATTAAAATGATTGATACTCGAACGATTACCGAGTTGCTGGCACAAGATCATATTGTGGTGGTAGCGGGTTTTCAGGGTGTGAATGAGAATGGGGATATCACCACTTTAGGACGTGGAGGTTCTGACACTAGTGCTGTGACGTTAGCGGGAGCTCTTAAAGCCGATGAGTGTCAAATATTCACTGATGTGGATGGCGTTTACACATGTGATCCACGTGTGGTTGCAACGGCTCAAAAATTAGAGATCGTTGATTTCCCGTCAATGGAAGAAATGGCACGTAAAGGCGCTAAAGTTCTGCATTTACCTTGTGTGCAATATGCGTGGGAAAATGAAGTTCCTTTACGCGTATTGTCTACTTTTGATGTAAACGCAGGCAGTCTAATCAAAGGTGAGCAGTGTCATAAAGCAGTATGTGGCATTGCGATTCAACGCGATATGGCGCTTATTACTGTGCAACATGATCATTTCCCGAGTTTAGCCAAGCAGTGCCAAATGCTCGGTGTGGAAGTGTGGAGTGTGATCGAAGAGGCAGAATGGACAGGTGTCATTATAAAACGAGACGCTTGTGCTAAATTAGCTCTGGTTTTCAATGACAAAATCCGTAATAGTGAACCCGTTAGTTTATTGACCACGGTAGGTTTACTAGCTCAGGAATTAGTTGAACGCTCATGTGAATTACTTGCAGGACAAGGGATCGAAGTGAGTTTCCTTTCGGTTGATAAACAATCGTTAATGCTAGTTATGCAGCCACAACATGTTGATAAGGCAGCCAATATTTTACATGAGGCCTATATAACGTCAGATGAGCTATTAGCTTTTCACCTAAAACATGTCTCTTTAGGGTGAGAGCGCACTAATAGATAGTTTACGAAAATATAACTTTTAGTGGATAATAGCGCAGTTGCAATATAATACAGAGATTACTCAAGGAGCAAAGAATGCTAATTTTGACTCGCCGCGTTGGCGAAACACTAATGATCGGTGATGAAGTGACAGTAACAGTTCTTGGTGTAAAAGGTAACCAAGTGCGTATCGGTGTGAATGCACCGAAAGAGGTTTCTGTCCACCGTGAAGAAATCTACATGCGCATTCAAGCTGAAAAAGGTAATGGTAGTGTTGCACCTAGCAACTACTAATTATCACAAGGAAGGCTAGCGAATTTTGCTGGCCTTTTTTATGCTTTGAAGTCACTGATATGACAGAAAAGTTTAATTTCACAGCGCTTTGATTAAATAGCCAACGGTTGATTTGATTTTTGTCGCTTTTACCAAGAAAGTGTTTGACATATTTTTGGTAAAAAGTAATATGTGCCTCCGCAAGACGGTGAGGTGGCCGAGAGGCCGAAGGCGCTCCCCTGCTAAGGGAGTATACGGTTTATAGCCGTATCGAGGGTTCGAATCCCTCCCTCACCGCCATTCTTGCTTATTTGGTTTAGCATCCAAATAAAGAACAATGTGCGTCCTTAGCTCAGCTGGATAGAGTACCTGGCTACGAACCAGGCGGTCGGAGGTTCGAATCCTCCAGGACGCGCCATATTCTTTCGTAAGATTGAATGTGAAAATGCGGTGAGGTGGCCGAGAGGCCGAAGGCGCTCCCCTGCTAAGGGAGTATACGGTTTATAGCCGTATCGAGGGTTCGAATCCCTCCCTCACCGCCATTTATTGATCATGAGTCAATTTTTTTGTTCAGAAATAAAATTTTTGTGATGTAATTCACATCTTGCGCGCTCATAGCTCAGCTGGATAGAGTACCTGGCTACGAACCAGGCGGTCGGAGGTTCGAATCCTCCTGAGCGCGCCACTTATTTAAAGTTAGTGATACTGTCATTAACTCTGCGCGTCCTTAG
>NZ_SHMN01000018.1:0-96070 GCF_029478525.1 Vibrio sp. 1151_11
CAACATGGCTGAAAGCTTAATACTTGAAGGGCGAAGGGAAAGAACATTCCCTAGAACAGTTAAGCCTAGACCACAACGGTATGCTAAGAACAAAAATGCCGTTCACTCTTAAGTGAACGGCATTAGCGCCACGCCCCATTTAATCCCAATACGCATCTATAACCTAAGCAAGGTTAAAACTGTAGTTTAAGTAATAGTCTTCACCATCTTTTGCGGTGTACTCCTTATCTTCACTACAAGCTTGAGGCTTACCCTTTTCATCACCTTTGACTAGGCTTACCCAGTGGCGCATTGCGGCGCTGGGCATTTCTTCCACCGATTGGGTAAATGTGGTACACGTTTCTAACTGAATATCATTAATCTCTATCAGTTCAACGCGCCCAGTCCCTTTAGTGCAGCCTAACATCACTTCAACATGGCTACCACTTCCATCACGGAACAAGATCGAACATGGTGACTCCTTTTCACCATTGAAGGCAACAAAATGTTTTGGATGCTTCAAACCACTATGACGCCCATCCTTGAAATAAGCCAACACATGGCGGTAATCGATCACATAACTGGTCACATCTTGATGAGAGCCCGTCGCCAAAGGGAACAATCTATCGAGTAGTTGCTTCGCTCTACTCTGCTTTTCATTTTGTTGATTAGCACTGATAGTCTCGACGGCGAAGACGGCTTCAGCGATAAAGGGTTTATCTAGTTTTTGGATTTCTGTTTTATCGAATGTCAGCATATTCATCGTCTTTTCCTTATAGGTAACTCAACATTTTGTGTTCTAGAGCAATTATTCCAAACTTGCGTTTAACCTTTGTGCAAATTTGTGACCTTGCTTACTTGGTAGATTAACCAATTTTTTACTACAATTTCACAACAAAAATTTTACAGTGTGAATTTTACAAAATGGCCTTATCAAAAAGCTTAGTTCGTCAGTCACATTTCTTAGGGACAAAAGTCAGAAACTTAAGAAAGCGCAATCACCTAACGATGGAAGACTTATCGGCACGCTGTATTCGTATCAACCCAGAATACGCCCCCTCCGTTTCATACCTTTCGATGATTGAGCGTGGAAAACGGGTGCCTAGTGTTGATATGTTGGAGGTCATTGCCCAAGTTTTCCAAAAAGATCCCGCTTGGTTTTTAGATGATGAACCAGGTCAAACGGATATTACTCCTGACAAGGGTAACAGAGGTGGGATCAGCGGTATGGCTCTTGAACCTAGCTTTTTATTCTCAAATGATATTTTACAAATCGCAATCCCAGAGATGCTTTCCCAAACCGGGATCACTGGCAAACAGTTTGCTCATCTATTGATCCGTGCTCACCAAGAGAGTTTACAAAACCACTTCCCAGATCTTGAGCGAGCAGCAGAAGAAGTGGGTTTAAAACGCTTAAACTTAGCTGTTGAAGATCTTATCGACATCGCCAAAAGCCTTGGTTTGGTTATCCGCTGGGTCACGAGAACCCCGCAAGATGTTGTTGATGAGCTTGGTGTTAGCGCCAAACAACTTATTACCTCTTTTTTTGAACCACCATGCACGATCTACCTCAATGAAATTCTACGTGAGTACCCAACTCGCCTAAAGTACGACCTCGCAGTGTATATTGGCCATAATATTCTGCACAGCAAAGAGGGACTAAAAAGTGTCTTAACGGTTGGCCACACAAACAGTTGGGAAGAAACGCCGGATGCCACCGCCACCTGTGAATTAAATTCCCAAGATATCCTTCAGGCATGGCGAGATTTTGAATCGAGTTTTTTTGCTGGCGCACTGCTGTGCCCCAAAGTGCCTTATCGGCAACTTCTTGATCGCAGCGGTTACGAAATCGATGTACATTTGAAAGCGGGGGTTTCTCCTTCCGTTGCGATGAGGCGCATGACGGTCGTGTCACCCTATCCGCATTGGCACTATTTCGATGCTTATGGTGAAGGCAAATTAAAAGCGGTTTATCGTGGCAATGGGATCCCTCTACCGTGGGGGAATATGCGTAAAGTGAATGACCCTTGCCAGCATTGGGCCGTGTTTAGACGTCTTTCAGAGCCGCAAAGTGGCAGCTCTGCGCAAATTTCGATTTTGAATGTAGGTGATGAGCCGAGAATATATTGCTGTGAATCCGTCAATATGATCGATCCAGCAGGCAATAATCGAGTGCTATGCGCAGGAATAGATTTGAATCCAGCCATCAATGCACAAGGTGGGGATGCTCACTCAATTGCTGAGGAGCTCAAAGCGTTATGCGTCAGCAACGGCGGAAGCTCTCTTATTCCAAGACATATTAAAAAAGATCTCACGACTATTGCTAAAATTCTTAATATTAATTGGATTGAACGCGGAATTGAAAATAATGCGCGCTTAATCTGCTCACGCGGTGCTGTCTGTCCAAGAAAACCAAGCTGCTATGAGAAATGTGCTGGCTAGTTGCAGAGCGTAAAAATAAAAAAAGCCAATCACAAAAAGTATGATTGGCTATTAATAAGTGTGAACAAAAATAAGGTTCACTAACAACGTCAGTTGGCTAGGTGACCCTCGGCTTAGAAGGGTCACTTACTATATAGCAGGATGCATGCCAACTTTAAAACTGCCAAAAAACACCTTATCTGTCTACTTTATGAGCGGTTTCATTACAACGTGTCGCATAATAAATTTGCATTTTGCAATTAAATTTCAAAATGCAAATCTGAATAAATAATTTAGTAGTACTGCTGCCTCTTTTCTTGATACATCCGCTCATCAGCCAGTTTCAACATCGCATCCACATTATCAAATTCTGGGCTAAATGCGGCTGCGCCTACACTGACATGTAGGTTAATTAAGTGCTGCTCATAAATGACTGGCGCATTACACAACGCACTTTTTATTTTGAGACTGATCCGCTCAATATCATCGTTGTCCGATACTCGAGACAGCAAAACCAGAAACTCATCACCGCCAATACGTGCAACTAAATCCGAAGAACGCAATACGCTTTTCACTCGCTCCGCACAAGCAATCAACACCTTGTCACCCGCCGCATGCCCATAGGTGTCATTGATCGATTTGAACTTATCAATATCAATGTTGAGGATGACAAAACCAGCCGATTGGTCCATTTTTATAGCCTGCTCAAAATATCGATCAAGCGTATACATGAAGTACCGACGGTTAGGAAGCTGAGTTAATTCATCATGAAGTGCTCTTTCATTAGCAATAGAGTACAAGCGATATATCGTAATAAACGCCGCAACCAACAAGATTAAGATCGGATAACCTAACAACCGTACAATGTGAACCTGATACCAAGGCACTTGACCTAAAACATCGCTTTTCTGCGCAACAGCAATTTCCCAGCCGCCATAGGGAAAATGAACACTTTGTTTTGCAAAAGCTTTCGTGAACACCTCTTGTTCACCAAAAAATACCTCGCCTTCCGAACCAGTACTGTCTACCCCACGTATCGCCAAATTAAAGCGGTGAGTAAAACGTTCAACGCCAGTGGAAAGTAATAGAGAATCTAAATCGATCACGACACTGCATACCCCCCAATATTGTTGGTTATCAGGAGGGTCAGTAAATATAGGAATCCGAGCAACAAGGCCTCGCCCACCTTGAACTAGGTTCACAGGGCCTGCAATGAAGATCTCTTGGATCTCCCTTGCTTTTAAGATCGTGGCCCACTGTTTGGGAACGGTACGGTAATCTAAGCCTATCGTTTTGTGATTTCCACTCAATGGATAGGTGTAACGAATCACATCATCAGGCGCAAGCCCAATCACGCGCAAATGTCTACCTTCATGTAAAATATTAGCCGCAATCTTTTCCCAATCTTCGAACTGAGAATGGGCGTTAATCGCAATTAAACTGGTTAACCCATTTGCTACATAGATGTCAGACAAAATGGCAGCTTCTAACTGAGCTCGAATAATCGAAAGCTCTTCCTTTGCTCTGGTTTGAAGATTATCTCGGATAAAACTTCGTTGATTGAAATTGATAATTTCGATCAACCCTCCACAAAAAATGATGAAGGCAACGAGAAGCAAATTGACAGACCACTGTTTGCCTGAGATATGTCTCATGCAACTCTCCCTCACTAGCCTGTAGCAATCACTACATGTGTATGGTTTTACTTGCTCTATTTAGAATAGTGCTTCTTACTTAAGATTAACGTAATTAATGAGGGAATACCCAAATTAATTACAAATTTATTGATATAACCAAATGAACTCGTAGCTTTTTGCTAACATAGTAAGATTTTAATTCATCCATTTGCATAGCGTAAAAAGCACAATCAGCTAAACGCATTATCCTAACGACGGCTCAAAGCGGTCATTTTACGCACACCTGACATATCACCAACAATAATAAATCCATGAAATGCTAATATTATTATGAATATTAGCTTAGAGGTGTGTTTTCATCATGTTATTAAAAAAGAGTGGCCTATTTCTGGGATTAGCTATTGCATTGTGGTTGCCTGCCTCTGGCTATGCAGAGCCGGCGCCAACAACGAATAACACTTTTTCTGAATCTGCGGAGCTTATTCGTCAAACCTATGAAGAGCAACTTTTCACATTGCCGGCATTCAAAGAGGGGCACTATGGGTTACGGATGTATCGCCAAACTCTAGACCCTAAATATTCAGCAGCGGTGTGGAGTGATCTTGCTCGCGTGGCGAGCCGACTTAATCAATTTTCCGCAGAAGTTTCAACTGCTGAACAGGTTTTTCTCTACTCTGAGCAACGTTTGGCTGGATACTTCGATGACGCAGATGAACGCAGCCAATTACGCTATATCGCCACTAAACATATGCCAGAATACCTCTACTTAGGCGTCGACCTATTAGGCTCTATGGCCCGTGCCAACGAATATGGTTTGAAACATAAAGCAGATCAGCTTTTGCGCCAAGTGATCCGCCGTTATGATTTTACTAAGTACGCCACTGATGAAGAAATGATTAAAGCGTGGGCCGCACAACTTGCTAACCAAGTCTATTGGTTACGCCAGTTAGGTGAACAAGATGTCGTACAACCATTCATTGATAGCTTTAGGAAAACATACCCAGATTCTGCTGATAAAGCACTCTCCGCGCAACAATATGGCAATAAGCTGTATGGCATGACACACATTATTTTTGCCGATTCGGAATACTATCAAAATCCCATTAAAGAGCAGCAGCATCAATGGATCTTCGACTACTTTCGCAATAATATCGATACCATTTTGCTAAGAGCGAAGGAAGATGTGGTTGCTGAAGTTGGGATCACTTTTCTACTCGCAGGTTTAGAAAAAGATCCTGTTGTAGAAAAAACTCGTCTCGCAATTCAACAAGCGATTGATAAAAAGAAAGGGATGATCCCCTCTACCTCAGGTGTGTTTGACCTTGCCGACGGAGAGCACCGCAATGTACTTGCCATTATGTTACTTGACTGGCAGAAAACCAACCAAGCGCCCACAGTGAAAAATAATCCTAAGGTATTTTCTAGCCTGCCTTATGGGCTCATCAGACAGTAGCAATAAGCGGGTTAAGCTGATTTAAGCTGGTTTGACGATACTGAGGATTTAAATAGCTTCGGGATAAGAATTCCGGTAAAAGTTGCCATCACAATCAAGCCCAATCCTACCATTTGTGTTGGCAAGTACTGCACATTAAAAAACAACTGTTGCCATAAAGCGGTAAAAAGCAAATTGGTAAAAATCAACGGAGCGAGCTGCGAGCCAGAGTGTGCCAGACGGTAGGCTTTGGCTCGAAAAATTTGAGTGTTAATGACTAATATAGAAACTCCGCTCAAGGCAGTAACCACGGCTAACTGCTGCAAGCTGCCCCAGGTTTGTTGAAGTACATTCGCGTCTACGGTAGGAAGAAATAACAAAGGTAGTAATAAGATTGATGCACACACAAACGTCCAAGCATTTATATCAATAGATCGCATATTACTTTTCGTCGCTCGATATAAGCTTAACTGCGATCCCGCATTCAGCGCTCCCGCAAGTAAACCGACCAATAACTCCATCCGTAAATGGATGCCCGAAACATCGCCAGCCAGCAGTAACACCCCGATAAATGTAATGGCCAAGCTCACAACCGTGCCTGCTTTCATCACTACACCAAATATTAATTTTTCTAACAAAGGAATAAACAGTGGACCAGTGCTGAACAATACGACACTTTCCACCAAAGAAAGGTGCTGAAGTGAGTAAATAAAACAGAGCTGACAGCCTGCAATACATACTGAGCGAACCCACAGAGCCCGTTTCATACCTTTGGGAGGAAAACGGAAATGAGTTAAGCTCATTACTCCCAACAATATGAGCGCGGGGAGTAAAAATCGGAGAAAACTGAGACTTTGTAGCGGTATCTCATGTGCAAGAAACTTAGACAGTAGCCCTGTCAATGACAAGCTAAATGTGGAGGACAACATAAATAATGGAGCCAAAATTCGTGGGTTCATACAACTCTCCTCTAGTACAGCCATCATAGAACAATGACGAAAGGAAAAATAACGAGTAATATTAACCAAACCTGTAAGAGAAACTTACCAATGCGAAAACTACCTCCGCTCAAGTCACTCTACTCATTTATTGCCGTAGCAGAAACAGGCAGTATGACGGATGCAGCAAAGCACCTTAATGTTAGTCATTCAGCCGTCAGTCAATCAATAAAAGCATTAGAGAACCAGCTAAACCAGCCGCTATTCAATCGCGTTGGGCGTCACGTCGTACTCAATAGTGCTGGTCAAAAATACTATCGGAGAATTGCGCCTGCTTTGGAGCAAATCGTTGAAGCAACTGAAGTGCTTATGAGAGATGAGCGCCATAACCGACTGACACTCAACATGGTCAACTCATTAGCGCTGCACTGGTGGATACCACGAGTTAACCGCTTTCAAGAGCACGCGCCACATATAGACGTGAGAATATCGAGTTTAACAGGCACTTTTTCTCTAACATCAGAGAACGTTGATATCGCGATTGTTCATGGTAAACAAGATGAGTGGCAAGACTACTATTGTGAGAAACTTGCCGAAGATGAACTAGTGCTGGTATGCAGCCCTGAACTCATAAAACCTGACCTCATAAAGCAAGGTGATAAGCAGACGCTTTCATCCATACTTAAATGCCACCCAGCGATTATCGCTGTGAACGAGCGCCGCAAAAAAGACTGGCAAATTTGGTGCGATGCTTATCAACTTAGCATGCCAGAAAGTCGCAAAAACCTATCATTTGTTTCTTCAGCACAAGCCGTACAAGCAACTATCCGCCAATTAGGTATTTTCGTTACCCATCGCCTCTTTGTAAAAGATGACATCAAGTTAGGCCTACTACAAGAACTCGGTTCCGCAGTGACTAATCCCTATCAAGACTACTACTTCGTTTGTGCCAAAGAGCAACTGAAACAAGAGAGTATCTTAGTACTAAGAAGTTGGATCAAAAAAGAATTTGTGATGTAACTAAATTTGCGATGTAACTACAGGACGGCTTAGATTTTTTTGCTATATCCACATTTGCTTATATTCATTTTTTTATAAAAAAAATAATGGCTTATTTGGACAACGTTAAAATAATCGACAAAACATGCTGATAATACAATAAGTTATAAGACCATTGATCACCGATGATTAATAGCCTAATGACTTAACGAAAACGCCAAATGATTAGCCATTGTATTTTTTAACTGACTCCATGCACTTCGTCCGCAAAACTCTGTTATTTATTCTAGACTTAACTCGGTATCTAATACTTTAGGATAGCATCGAGATCGAGTATGACTGAACTGGTAGGTAGACATTTAGAAGAGATGGCCAATATGCGGGCGTCACGCAAGCGTAGGGTCGTTGCCTTATGCTCATTTGTGTCTGTGCTACTTTTCGCCTTTTATGGCATTCTTCATTTTCTTGAACAGCAATATTACCTGAGCACTTTTAATTTATTATGCTTGATCGCCATTGCCTCTAATTACCTTTATTTCTACCATCACTCTGATAACACCTCCTATGCCGATTTATTCCTCAGTGCCATCTTGTTAACAAAAGGGGTCATATTACTACTATATGGACAGCATATGGTCGGCAATGTGCTGTGGTTGTTTCCAATTATTGCGGCGGTGATCTTCATTAATGACTTTCGAATAGGCTTAGTTTTTAGCTGTAGTTTCTTTATGCTAATTGGCGTCTCAGTACAACTCTCCGGTGCCGATATTCTTCCTCAATATCTCCCCATAGATCGGTTTTTTCTCAGTCTCATCGCACTCTGTTGCATGTGTCATATTTCCTCTTACTACTACAACAAAGCGGTTTGCTATATCCAGCATCTTTATCAAGAGGGAATTGAAGACCTTGCCTACACCGACCAACTGACTGGGCTCGCCAATCGTTGGAGTTTCGAAACTTGGGCACGTGAAAAGCTCTCCCAGCAGACTGATAAAAAGACCATCACCGCACTCGTTTTTCTAGACATTGATAATTTCAAGTCCATTAATGACAGCTACGGACATGAGGTCGGGGATCGAGTCTTGCAATATTTCGCCAACCGTTTAAAAAACAACGTCCGAAATAAAGACCGGAAGACAGATAAACACGATTACTCCATCGCGAGATTTGCCGGAGATGAGTTCGTGCTACTACTTTACGATATCAAAACGGTTAAGGATTTGGATGGCGTTCTCAACCGGATTTGTTATCTGTTTGAGGATAAATATCAAGGCTCAGAAATGATCAATAACCTCACCGTCAGCATCGGCGCTGCTTTGTTTCCTTCTGATGCTGATAACTTGGCCGAGCTGACTCGGTGCGCAGACAAAGCGATGTACGCAGCAAAACACAACGGCAAAAATCAATATCAGTATTACCAACATATTTCACTTGACCATACTGAAGCATCTACTGCAACCCATTCAGCAACAGTGACACCAATAAAGAAAGCTAGCGAGTCATATACATAATCCACAAACCTACTGCACATACCACCACCATCCATGCGGCGTAGCGTGCTGTATTAGGTTTATTTGGTTTAGGGTGAATCACCGGCCTCATTGCCGCACGCCTTGCTGCTTCAACAATGGAAACGTCTTTATCACTGAGCTGTTCAAGCGTATCGCGATTTTTCTGCGCTTGATTAGCCACCTTGGTAAATCGGTGCATCTGCTCAAGCGTAAAATCCTCTTTGGGATCATAATGCGGATTCTGATCTTCATGTTTGGGCAACATAGACATTAGGCATCCTCCTCGTGATCCAACCTACTTTAATTATAGCCCCTCTCAAGATATGTTCGAATTTCTCGACGAAGACCTTCAAAACACAGCGCTCTTCTTTATCAGCACCTTGTCTTAGACTGATCTTATACCGACAAGGAGAATCATTATGCTAACGCAACGTGAAATAAAACAGATAATCCCCGCACAACCCACTTCGGATGGAGATGGCGTAAAAATTAGCCGCGTTGCTGGCTTTAATAACGCTAATTTTTCACCATTTTTAATGCTCGATGAATTTAAATCTGATCAAAAAGCCGATTATATTGGCGGATTCCCTCCTCATCCACACCGAGGAATCGAAACTCTCACTTATATGCTAAATGGGCATTTCCAACATCAAGATCATATGGGTAATGTCAGTGAATTACGCTCTGGTGGTGCCCAATGGATGGCCGCAGGAAGAGGTGTTATTCATAGCGAGATGCCAATCATGACTGAAGGTCAGTTGCACGGTTTTCAGATTTGGATCAATCAGCCTGCTAGCCAAAAAATGGCGCCAGCGCAATACCACGACTTTCAACCCGAAACCATTACCGAATACCACTCCCAAGAGGCTGGCCTGCTGAAAGTACTTGCGGGTGATGTCACTTGTGGCAACCAGATAGTAACTGGCCCATTAACAAAAACGGGCGTTAAATTGAGTGTAGCCGACTGGCAAGCAACACCGGGTAGCCAATTAGAGATCGCCACTCCAAATCACTTTAATGTCATGGCATTTACCTACAAAGGCAATGCACAGCTAGGCAGTAAAGTGTTGAAGCAAGGCGAGCTAGCGTTGCTCTCAAAAGGTGAGTTCTTAACATTAAAAGCCAATGATACGAGCGGAGTATTGTTGCTAATGGGGCAACCCATTGATGAACCTGTAGTGCATTATGGGCCGTTTGTAATGAACTCATTTTCTGAGATAGAACAAGCAATTAAAGACTACAACTCAGGTGTGTTTGAACAGTATTAATCATAGGGTAGCCATCCGGCTGATCTTAAGTGTCATTTTGGGGTTCTCAGAAAGTTTGCCTATACTCAAGTAGTAAATTTGACGAGAGGCACGAAATATGTGGGTATTGACTAGAAATATTCTCATTTCATTGGCAGCAGTGCTGATCAGCTCAACGCTTTTTGCTAACACCCTTAAAGCTGATTTTAGGCATCGACCACCAGAAATGGTGATCAGTCCAGATGGTCAAAAAATCAGCGGTCCATTAAAGGAAATCATTGAAGAAGCAGCAAAAAATATAGGCTTCGATATCGAGTGGCGAAACATTCCATTTCCTCGCAGCCTTGCTACTTTAGAAAATGGTACTGTTGACATTGTTCCACGTGTCATACGAACAGCAGACAGAGAAGCATTTGTTCGCTTTATCGGTCCTATAAGTGAGCAAACACGGAATATTGTTTTTGTCACTCGCAGTGATGGGCCAGCAATCAACAATTATCAAGATTTACGAGAGCTAAATGTCGGTGTGAAAAGAGGTACCGCTTATTTCGAAGCGTTTGATCAAGACAAAGAGATAAATAGAACGGTTGTTAATGATGACTTCAACCTAGCAAGAATGCTAGAGGCAAAGAGAATAGATACCGTTATCGTATTGGATTTACCTGCGCTAGAAGTGGAATTAAAAACAATCAATTTTAGTAACTACCAAGTAGCAACCTACTACTATCCAAACACTATCGGCAACTATTACGGTATGCCTAAAAGCCATCCACAAGCGGATGCATTACAAAACGCTCTGTCTGAAATGGTAAAAAGTGGAAGGATCGAAGCCATCTATGCAAAATTTGGCTTAACAGCTCGATAAGAAATAGGGCTTTTAAGCCCTATTTCAACTACAAATATTCGCACAAATAAGCTGTTGCTTCGGCAACTTTCAAATCAAAGGACGAATTCTCAGCGACTTCAAAAGATTCATTCGCTTTAAATGTAGACCAGTGTTCATCCCCTAAACGCTTTATCGTTAACGAACCTTTGATGACTGTCATACGCTCAGGAGCCGCCGTGCCAAAGGTGTATTCGCCAGGAGCCATTACGCCCACCGAACTGTCACCACTTTGGTGAGCAAAACCTAAAGATTTAACAGCCCCGTCGAAGTATTTGTTTTCTTTGATCATTTCTCTTCCTTGTAAAATAAACCACCAAAATATGGTGAATAACACGTTTGTAAGCCGTTTTATCTGAAATCGTAAAAATACACAAGTGGCAATTGGGATTAAACAAATAGTGAAACGCGACCTATACTGATCGGTAAGTCAACAAAATTCATGATGCAATGTTCATCTTGTCATCCATTAGTACTAGTTTTGGAAAAAAGATCATATTTTCCAGTGTGACATTTGCTAAACCACACGACATATTCCACTCTCTAACCTTGTTTTAATTGGTTAGCCTTACCGGTACTAGTCGCTGATTGCTTACGTTATGGAGTGGGAATGGCAGTTAAGGGTTTCACGCATGCAAATAAAGCCTCTTCAGGTCACCCTATGAAAAAAAAGTGGGTATTAAAAAGTCTTTTTTGGATAGTGCTGTTCACTATCGCAGCTAGTTTTGCCACTTTACTTTTAGTGAGCTATCAAGAGTATACAAGCCCCAAAAATGTCTATGGTTCATGGATCGAAATCGGTACACCAAGTTATAGCACTGAGGTTCTAACTCTCAATTCAAATGGCGTGTTTCGAAATAATCGCTTAGTCAGCACTCAGTTTGAATATGATGGGGATAAAATTGTGATTAACACTGGTAGTGGCGTGACCATTTACCAACTTGCTGGGACAACAAACTCCCCTCAACTCAAGCGCATTGAACCTGTCATGCCTTTACAACGCTTTATCAAACAAGGCTATGAAAGCACTGTAGAAAACGATGAAAACGGCGACCCAAGTAAAAATCGTCGTTCAGCATTATCTGAGCACTTTTCACAACCATAGTGCTTAAAGTGACGCGATCAGGGCTGAGTCTAAGCCTAAATAGAAAAGCCCCCAAATCGGGAGCTCTGTTGATACTTTATATTATAGAGTGACGCCATATTTAGCGTGCGCGACGCGCCTCTACGGCACCAGCCAATTGACGCAATACCACTTCAGTATCATCCCAGCCAATACATGCATCCGTAATCGATTGACCATAAGTGGCCGCACAACCATCCACGAGATCCTGACGTCCTTCAACGAGATGAGACTCAATCATCACACCAAAAATAGCATGTTCACCCGATGCAATCTGCTCGCTCACATCTTGTGATACCACAAGTTGACGCTGGTACTGTTTAGAGCTGTTTGCGTGGCTAAAGTCAATCATCACTTTTTGTGGTAAACCGGAGATTTCTAGTTCCTGCTTGATAGCCGCGACATGTTGAGCGTTGTAGTTTGGCTCTTTACCACCTCGTAGAATGATATGGCAATCAGGGTTGCCTGCCGTTTGAATGATGGCCGAATGACCATACTTAGTGACCGACAAGAAATGGTGCGATGCACTGGCAGAGCGAATCGCATCAGAAGCGATTTTGATATTGCCATCTGTCCCATTTTTGAACCCAACCGGACAAGATAGACCCGATGCGAGCTCACGGTGAACTTGAGATTCTGTTGTTCGAGCACCAATAGCGCCCCAACTGATAAGGTCAGCCACATACTGCGGTGTGATCATATCTAAAAATTCGCTCGCTGTCGGCATCCCCATATCGGTCAAATCAAGCAGTAACTTACGCGCCATGCGTAAACCATCGTTAATTTTATAGGTATCATTTAAATAAGGGTCGTTAATGAGCCCTTTCCATCCGACGGTCGTACGAGGTTTTTCAAAATAGACACGCATGACAATTTCAAGGCGATCACCTAGTTCATCGCGCAACACTTTAAGACGTTTTCCATATTCAACAGCCGCTTGAGGATCATGAATTGAACATGGGCCAATGATCACCAATAAGCGATCATCTTTATCTTGTAGAATATTATGAATGGCTTCTCGAGCCTGAAATGTGGTTGAAGAAGCAACTTCTGTTGCCGGAAACTTTTCTAGAACCGCAACAGGAGGTAATAACTCTTTAACTCGTTTAATTTTTACATCATCAGTCTGAAACATTGCTTACTTCTTCCTTATTCTTTTCTACTGCCTACCGAACAACGGACAGGTTGGATCTATACGCAGCCTTGCTTTCGGCTCTCCCCTGTAACTTATCTACTAAAAACCACAACTTCAATCATTATTTTCAACAAAAGGCAATATTGGCTACTTTTTTACAAAATAATCACTGCGTAAAAAAATAGTTACACCCTTGAGCTGGAACCCACAAATTAACGCTAATATGAGCTTCGTAGGTGCATTATCTCGTTGATATTGCTAAGGTAGGTGATAACAAAATAGCAACAAGATATTCAACCATGAATGCGATAGAGTTTGAAAAAGTAAACAAGTGGTACAATAATTTTCACGCTTTGAAAGACATTACTCTTCAGGTTCGTCGAGGGGAAATCTTAGTCGTTTGTGGCCCTTCAGGCTCAGGAAAATCAACATTAATCCGAACGGTCAATGGGTTAGAAGCTATCACCGCGGGCAAGATCACCCTGAACTCTAACCATTCCGACATCACACAGCCTGCGGGAAAAATCGGTATGGTTTTCCAGCATTTCAACCTTTTCCCTCACTTGACGGTGATTGAAAACCTTATTTTAGCTCCAATTCGTACACTGAAATTGAGTAAGCAAGCCGCAAGACAAAGAGCGAGCCATTTTTTACAGCGAGTGAATATTCTTGACCAAGCTGACAAATATCCGGTGCAATTATCTGGCGGTCAGCAACAGCGTGTTGCCATTGCACGCTCACTCTGTATGCAACCAGAAATTTTATTGTTTGATGAGCCCACTTCAGCTCTCGATCCTGAAACCATCCAGGAGGTACTGGATGTCATGGTAGATCTTGCTCAAGATGGCATCACCATGATGTGCGTCACTCATGAAATGGGTTTTGCCCGAAAAGTAGCGGATCGCGTCATTTTTATGGATGAAGGAAGAATTCTCGAGATCGCTACGCCGGAAGAGATATTTCGTCAGCCAAAACACCCAAGAACTCAACAGTTTCTCAACCAAATATTGAGCCATTGATGATAAAAGTACTGATAAAACCGATCTTCTCCGCTCTAGTACAGATAGTTCTATTGCTTGCGGGGATGATATGGCTACTTGATTCTGGCGCACATGCTATGGGTTACCAGTGGCAATGGCATCGTGTGCCTGATTTCATCGCTTTTTACGACGAGGGGGAATGGTGGCCCGCGGAACTGCTCGAAGGGTTAGCCGTCACGGTGCAAATCTCAACGGTCAGCCTATTTTTTACGCTGGTCATTGGCTTAACAACCGCTTTGTTGAAGCTTTCCAATTCTGTGGTAGGGCGTTGGTTGGCCAATATTTATATTGAGCTTATCCGCAACACGCCGCTACTGGTGCAGATATACCTGCTCTATTTTGTGTTTGGCCCAGTGCTGGGCTTAGATCGCTTCTCTACTGCCATTTTAGCTTTGGCACTGTTTCAAGGCGCTTATACTGCCGAAGTGTTTCGTGGTGGTTTAAACAGCATTCCGAAGGGACAGTTTGAAGCGGCACGAACATTAGGGCTTTCTCGTTTTTATACCTATGTTGATGTGATCTTACCGCAACTTATCCAACGTACATTACCTCCACTGACCAATGAAGTCGTGTCATTAATTAAAAACTCGTCTATCGTCAGTGTGATGGCTATTTTTGACTTAACCACTCAAGGTAGAAATATTGTCTCAGAAACGGCGATGCCATTTGAAATATGGTTTACCGTCGCTGCAATTTATTTACTGTTAACTCTGTCTTTATCAGGGTTTTCAGCATGGTTAGAACACAAACTCGGGGCGCAATGGCGCGCTCAATAATCATCCTTAAAAGGAGAACATCATGCAGCAATCTGCACCAAAAGCGTGGCAACGCGCTGGGTTGAAGGCTATCGCCGCTCTATCGCTCGGGTTAACCATGTTACTAGGGATAACCATTTCCATACCCGCCTTTGCCAGTGAAACGCCTAGCCTTGATAAAATCACTGAACGAGGCACATTGCGTGTGGGTATGTCTACGTTTGTGCCTTGGGCAATGCGCAACAAGCAAGGCGACCTAATTGGCTTTGAAATTGATGTTGCCAAACGTCTTGCTGAAGATTCAGGTTGGAAAGTGGAATTTGTACCTACCGCGTGGGATGGCATTATTCCAGCACTCTTAGCACAGAAATTTGATGTCATTATCGGCGGCATGTCTATCACTCCTGAGCGCTCGAAAAGCGTCCTGTTCACTGCTCCCTATTCACATTCAGGAGTACAACTTGCCGCTAATCAATCCTTAGCTAATGGCTTTTCCACCATTGAAGACTTCAACTCTCGTCGAGTGACTATCGCAGCGCGACGCGGAGCATTTACCGTTCAAGTCGCTCGTGAAACCTTCCCCAAAGCCAAAATTCTGCAATTTGATGACGATGCACAAGCCTTTCAAGAAGTATTAAACGGCCAAGCACACGCCGTGATTGCGTCAAGCCCTAAACCTGAACATGAAACAGTGAAACACAGTGACAAACTGTTCATTCCTTTCAATGAACGGTTGTCCAAAGGAAACGAAGCGTTTGCCGTTCGCTTAGGTGAAGAGGACAAAAAAGCCTTTTTTGATCAATGGATTATTGAACGAACCAATGACGGCTGGTTAAATGAGCGCTACGAATATTGGTTCTCAACGCTAGATTGGCAAAACCAAATCGTCTCAGGGCAATAGCCTGAGGGGCGGATGTGAATAGAACAAAAACCGTACTGTATGAAAAACGGAGCCTTAAACCATGGCTACGATTATCGCTCAATAAGCTCGATTATGCGTTACTCGTAGCACTGCTAGGCTTTGTTATTTGGTTAACGCACCGAGCCGAGCTTGGGGTGAATTATAATTGGCGTTGGCAAGAAGCTTTTGCTCTGATTTTCACCCCAACGAGCCATGGTGCTATCCCTTATTTCTTTCAGGGGTTAGTTGCTACTTTGCGCTTAAGTGTCTGGGCGATGGTGCTGGCCCTTGTGTTAGGCACACTGCTTGGCGTAGCACGCCACTCTCAGTTTTCGTGGTTCAGAATTCCGGCTAACGCTTTTGTGCAATTAGTTAGGAACATTCCGCCGCTGGTTTTCGTGTTCATTTTTTATTTTTTTGTCTCCAATCAACTGATCCCGTTGTTGGGCCTAGAAAACCTACTACGGGAACACCATGAGCCAACCAATGTCATTCAGCATTGGCTGTTTGGTCCTTCTCATCTATGGGAAAATTTGTTCTCTGGAATTGTGTGTATTGGGATGCTTTCATCGGCCTACATCGCTGAAGTTGTTCGTTCAGGTTTGGCCGGAATCGCTCAAGGTCAGTGGGAAGCAGCGCACTCTTTAGGGCTGTCTCGATGGGTAAAATACCGATACGTCATTGCCCCTCAAGTATTGGCGGCGATCACGCCGGCTTTAGCTGGGCAAGCGATTTCTTTGGTCAAAGATTCTTCGATTGTATCGCTAATTTCAATTCAAGAAATGACGTTTGTTGGCACAGAAATCGCTAACTCTTCTGGGCTTATTTTTGAAATATGGTTGTTAGTGGGCGGTGCATACTTGGGTTTATGTTTAAGCCTCTCTTTACTGTTTAGGCGGCTCGAGCTACGCAGTTTACGCCATCTCTCGCTTCATCACTCTAACTAGATAACACTGAATTTGTCAGCGTCAGTTGCGCAACCAATCAAAGAGAAGCAACACGTGATGAGAAACAAAATAAGAACGATGTTTAGCGATTGCGCCCCCATTATTGAGAATGAATATCAGTTAGAATTAATTAAACATGAATGTAAGAAGGTGAAACCATGATGCAACACGTTTCCGAATGGTTAGAAAAAGATCCCGATCCTAAAACTCGCCAAGAACTACAAGCACTAGTCGATCAGCATCAGTTAGATGAGATAAAAGCTCGCTTTCAATCACGTCTTGAGTTCGGCACCGCGGGTTTACGCGGCATCGTGGGATGCGGCCCTAATCGTATGAACCGCCTGGTAATTCAAGAAACGGCGACGGGTTTAGGGCACTACCTCATTCAACAAGTCAGCAATGCCAAAACACGTGGGGTGGTGATTGGCTATGATGGCCGGCCAGATTCTCAGCAATTTGCACACGATACCGCCTCAGTACTCGCCGCGCTGGGGATCAAAGTGTATCTCACGTATAAAGTGGCACCGACCCCAGTAGTCGCTTTTGGGGTAAAACACTTTAATGCCGCCGCCGCAGTCGTAGTCACCGCCAGTCACAACCCACCCGAATACAATGGCTTTAAGGTGTACTGGGAAAATGGCGCACAAATTATTCCTCCTCACGATTCAGGCATTGCTGAGGAGATCGACTTAGCGGCAACGCGAGCTATTTCTCTGATGCCGTTAGACAACGCGCACCAACAAGGCCTTTTGCAATGGCTAACAGAAGAGTATTACCAAACTTACCGTCGTACCCTCAATCAAAGCCCATTGTTAAACCACCACACTGATCCGCAATGCCTTACCATTGCGTATACCGCGATGCATGGTGTCGGCGCTGAGATGGCTGAAACTTTGCTGCATGACTCTGGGTTTACCCATGTCATCAGTGTAAAGGAACAACGAGAGCCGGATGGCCGTTTCCCGACCGTCAACTTCCCGAACCCTGAAGAGCCTGGGGCGATGGATATGGTTATCGCGTTAGCCCATGCCCAAAATGCACAACTGGCCTGCGCCAACGACCCAGATGCCGACCGATTTGCCGTTGCCGTACAACGAGCGGATGGTCAATACCAAATGCTGACTGGCGATCAAGTTGGCACACTATTTGGGGACTATTTGCTCTCCAAAACCGATGCCTCAAAACAGTTGGTTGGCAACACCATCGTCTCATCCAGTTTACTCGGTAATATTGCGCAGGCGAAAGGTGCAAAATACTACCAAACCTTGACTGGCTTTAAATGGTTGACCAACGTGGCGATGCAACAACAAAGCGATGAACAGCAGTTCTTATTCGCCTATGAAGAAGCATTGGGTTACACCATAGGGCAAACCGTTTGGGATAAAGATGGTCTTTCGGCCATGGTGGCATTTGCACAACTAGCGGCCGAATTATACAGCCAAGGTAAGACTATTTGGGATCAACTCGAAACCATTTACCGCCAGCACGGTTTTTACATTAATGCACAACGCAGCATTAAGTTAGACCCTAACTCACCGCCGATCGGTGACAAGCTTCGCGCCACACCGCCAACGGAAATCTCTGGTAGAAAAGTGCTCATGACCGACGATCTCAAATCACTCACACGTTATATTGCCGATGGAACAACGCAAGCGATTCAACTTCCTGCTAGCGATGTATTGACCTATCACTTGGAAGGCGGAGCGAGAGTGATTGTGCGCCCGTCGGGCACTGAACCTAAATTGAAATGCTATTACGAGGTCATCGGAGCCTTCGAAGCAGAAGAAGATTTCGCCAGCGCCGAGAAAAAAGCCGACGAGCAAATGGCGATGCTCATCGCAGAACACCAACACAGCTTGTAGCGCTCACTGCCGGACAAGCACAACGAAATAACAGGCCGTCTTCAGTTCATTGTTGGCGGCATTTTTATTTCATCTGTTTAGGTGAACAATGCCTGCGACTACAACGCTCTTTTCCCTCCAGTGGATGACAGTTGTATGCGCAATTTTGTACAAAACCATTCTGAATAAATCGGCTACACTGGTTGTTGCAAAAAGGTAGGATATGAAATGCCCAAGCAGAAAAGCAAAAAGAGAGAACTAGCCAAGTTTCATATCGCTAATGAACTTGGCGGAATTGAGCTTCTCGATGCACAATACGAAACACAAAACTTTTCGCGCCACAGCCACGAAGGGTACACGGTGGGAGTTATTGAACGCGGTGCTCAACGATTTTACCGCACCGGTGGTCATCATATTGCTCCACAAGACAGCATTATTTTGGTTAATGCCGAAGAAGTCCATAATGGCCATTCTGCTGTAGAAGGTGGTTGGGCCTATAAAGCCATGTACCCACTTCCAGAACAATTTAGTACCGTGCTTCAAGAGTTAGGTTCTTCTAACTCATGCGCTCCTTATTTTCCAGAACCCGTAGTCTACGATCCTGAATTAGCAAACCAATTTCGTTTAGTTTTTGATACGTTAGAGCAGTCGAGTAACCGTCTATTACGCGAAACATTAGTTTATGCGACCCTAACCAAACTGGTAGCACGTCATGCCAAAAGTCCTCCTATCTCACTACCTAAAACTAAAATTCAGCAGTCGCTCTATACGGTTAAAGAATTCTTAGATGACTTCCCTCAGGCCGATGTCTCATTAGAAGATTTATCAAAACTAGCTGGAGTTAGCCCCTATCATTTGGTTCGTTCATTTCAAAAAATGTATGGCTTCCCACCGCATGCCTATCAAATTCAAGCGCGGTTGCGTTATGCTAAAACACTATTGAGAAGTGGTCATCCCATTTCAGATGCTGCGCAAGAATCTGGGTTTCATGACCAAAGTCATCTACATCGCCACTTTAAGCGTGCAATGGGCTTAACGCCAAAACAGTTCTTAGCCAAATAGCAAGCGCAATTTTGTACAATCGCTTGACCCAACCTTGTGGCTTGATAGATTCATCACTTCCAGCAAAGGAATTACTATGGATAGCACACTATTGAACCACGTACATTTGGAACCTAGAGGTCGCCTCTTTGGGCAAGGCGCACTGGCCATGCTACCGCTGAGCATTGCCGTTTTACCATGGGGCTTATTGGCAGGATCATTTGCGATTGAAAGTGGCCTGACCATATTAGAGAGCCAAGCACTCTCTGCGGTTTTATTTGCAGGCTCAGCGCAACTCGTCGCCACGGGGATGTTTAAAACAGGTGCAGGGCTGTTGACTCTGCTGATCACCACATTTTTCATCACTTCTCGCCATTTTCTCTACAGCGTTTCCATGCGCAGCAAAATCAGCCCACTCCCGACACGTTGGCGTTTAATTCTGGGTTTTCTGCTCACTGATGAGCTGTTTGCGGTCTGCGGACAACAAAATGAAAAACAGTTTAACCGTTGGTACGCGCTTGGTGCAGGTTTAAGCTTCTATTTAGTTTGGAATTTGGCCACACTGGTCGGCATTATTGCGGGCAGCTACATCCCCGCTTTAAACGAGTTGGGGTTGGAATTTGCAGTCGCGGCTACTTTTATCGCCATTGTCATTCCGAACATTAAAAACATACCGATACTCGTTGCTGTCATCAGTGCCCTAGTGTTATCGGTAAGCCTGACTCTTTGGCAAGTTGAAGGTAGCTTAATGCTAGCAAGCATTGGCGCAATGTGTGCAGGTTATGTTTCTGAAGTTTTACTCTGTTCGAGCAGGAGGAACCAACGATGATTCTGCTTTCTATCCTCGCCATGACCGCTTTGGTCTTTATGAGCCGTTATCTGTTCTTAGAGCCTAAATTACCGCTGCGTCTCAACCCAGTTATCCAGCGCTTACTCACTTATTCTAGCCCTGCTGTATTAACTGCTATTTGGGCTCCGATTGTGTTCCTGCCAGAGCAAACACTTTGGCTTGATCGCCATAATCCCTACTTGTGGGCCGCAGCATTAGCGGGACTGATTGCATGGAAAACCAAGAATGTCCTGCTGACCACGATCATCAGCATGGCGACTTTCTTTTTGCTAAATTTAACGCTCTTAGCCCATTAAAGACAGAGGCTGCGGTTAATACTGATAATAACCGCAGCCCGAATAGCGCAAATCAGTTTTATTGCGCTAGCCATTCAATCTCGATTAAGGTCTGCTCTCCACATTTAAGACGCCCTAAAAAGAGATCGCCACAATGCACTTCTCCAACTCCTTGTGGCGTTCCGGTCATCACAACGTCACCATCACGCAGCGATGTGTAAGATTTCAGCTCTTCTAAAATGGTGGCGGGTGAATAGATCATTTGGTTGACACCGCCGCACTGAACCCGAACACAGTTGATGAATAGCTCTAACTGCAACTTATTGATGTCGATACCATACAGTGGCACAAATCGGCTAAGTACTGCTGAACCATCAAATGCTTTCGCCCGCTCCCAAGGTAAACCTTTTGCTTTCAGCTGAGATTGCAGTACCCGCTTAGTCAGATCTAACCCCAAACCAACCGCGCTGTATTGACCTTTTTTGATCAAAAAACAAATTTCAGCTTCATAGTGAAGCGTCTCTTGGTGAAACGAGGATAGAGTGGTTGTAATGCTCGTATTGGGTTTATTAAACACCACCATTTGTTCTGGCATTGTGTTATTAAGCTCTTGAATATGTTCAATATAGTTCCGACCAACACACAACACTTTAGACGGGGTTATCTTCTGTTTATCCAAACGAACCGAATACATATAGTCTTCCTTGAGATAACTAAGATCGTCGAGTTTACCTCATCTACAGCGCGAGTGAATGGATTTGCATCTTCATTAGATAAAAGTAAGATCTTCGACTCAAAATTCATGGCACCTTGATTATTTTGAACATCACTACATAACATTCTCTTTAATAAATCATCAATAAAAACAACATGTAAACATCATAAATCAGTAATTAAATATTCATTTAAAACATCTACTTTACTCACATCAAACCGTTCGAGCACTGAAGCTCATTGATTATGGATAAGGTAAATAAAATGAAAAAAGCAACAATCGCAACCGCAATTCTTACAGCATTGGTATCAGGTTCTTCTTTTGCTGCGACTGTTTACAAAGCGGATGGAAATGAGCTTAAAGTTGGTGGACGTGCAGAATTTCGTGGCGATTTCGGTGGTGATGACAAAGGCAAAGAAATTGAAGGCACGATGAAAAACAAAAGCCGTGCGCGTTTGAACATTACAGGTTCAACAGAAATCTCTGACTCTTTGAAAGGTTTTGCAACCTATGAAGCAGAGCAAACGGTTAATTCCTCCGCCAGCAACGATAAGAATTCTGATTTCAACCAACGTTACCTATTTGCAGGTTTACAAGCTGATTTTGGTGCTATTTCTGTCGGCCGCCAAGATACGGCTGGCGTGCAAATTTCTCAAATGTCAGACATCGGTACTTATACTGGCGCTCAAAAAGAGTTCATCAACGCAGGTAATGAGCAAATCAACAACACCTTCCTCTACGCAGCTACATTTGATGCCCTCAATGTGAAAGCAAGCTTTATTGCAGGCGAAGAAAAAGACACCGATGGCTTTGGTCTTTCTGCAATTTATAACTTACCTATCGGCCTTGGTTTAGGCTTGGGCTACGCAAGCAACGATAATGGCACAGGCCAAGGTGCAGCGAATCAAATTATTGCCGGTGCGAATTACACGTTGGACGATTTGTACTTAGGCCTGACCTATACACAAGGGGATTTGGACGATAAAGCGAAGAGCGAATTCAACGGGATTGAATTTGCTGCGCAATACAAAATCACAAGTAACTTCCGCTTGATTGGGGTGTATCAAAAAACGGAAAATGAAACTGCAAACGTCACAACGACGAAAAGTGATTTTGCTGAGTTGACGGGGCGTTATGATTTCAATAAATCAATCTACACTTACGTTGCCTACAAAATGAACAACCTAGATAAAAAAGACCTCGGCACTGCGTATGATGCAAAAGACTCTATTCGCCTAGGCCTACGTTACAACTTCTAATTTCAATCATACGAACGCATATACTCCCTAAGGATATCATCCTTTTGGCCAAGCACTCGCTTGGCCTTTTTTATTTGACGGCATTGCACCACAATGAAACTCATTGCACTAGGCTAGACCATCCCTCATAGAGCCAATAATATAATTTTATTATTTTTCAATAGGTTAAATTTGGCACACAACCTGCTATGTAATAAGTACAAATGCATGGCAGCGTTTGTGCTTCTTTTCAGTGCTAAGGCAGAGCACTGGCCGTTCATGTTCTTTCGCCCTCTTTTTAGGGGGCTTTTTTTATCCCATAACCACAGCCCATACGCAAAATGTTTGGCGTTTCAGACAAGTGGGAATCAGCAGGGATAACACTTGCTCAAATTTATTGAACCACTCCATTCATTTCAGAGATTGGTTTAACGCTGATAAGTCAGTATGATTCAACGACTTTTTCTATAACCCTCTTCTCTATGACCAAAATACTTCACCACCCAATCCAAGGGGCAAGTTGGATGCTAATCGCAGGCCTCGCCTTTGCGATAGTCAATAGCCTTGCTCAAGTCGCCAGTATCAATTATGGCCTGTCATCTACCACGGTGGCGCTGGTTCAGTATGCCATCGCGTTAGTCGTTATTTTGCCGTATTTATCAACGTTAGGGATCCGCTACTCGCTGCGCACCGAGCATTTAAGCATGCATATTTTCCGTGTGTTTTTATCTGTGATTGGCATACAACTCTGGTTATGGGCACTCGCCTATCCCGTACCCATTTGGCAAGGTATTGCACTGCTGATGACCTCTCCTCTGTTTGCCACGATTGGCTCAGGCCTTTTTTTAAAAGAGAAAGTGGGTACAGCACGCTGGGCAGCAACATTAACTGGCTTTGTCGGGGCGATGATCATCCTTGAACCTTGGGCTGACGATTTCAACTGGGCATCGTTGCTACCTGTTGGCGCGGCATTTTTTTGGGCTTGTTACTCTTTGATGGTGAAAAAACTGTCTGCCCATGACTCACCGTCTACTATGGTGGTCTACCTTTTGGTACTGATCACACCGTTCAATCTACTGCTCGCTTTACCAGATTGGCAAACACCTCAAGGGAGCACTCTATGGCTCATATTGCTTTTTGCGGGTGCGATGACAGCACTGGCTCAATGGGCGATAGTTAAAGCCTATGCGGTGGCAGATGCGTCTTTTGTGCAACCTTTTGATCACGCGAAGCTGCCACTGAATGTTTTGGCGGGTTGGTTAGTGTTTGGCTGGGCACCACCCGGGCGATTATGGCTTGGCGCTGCCATCATTATCGCTTCAGTGGCCTTTATTACTCACTGGGAAACAAAAAAATCTTCGCGTTGAAATAAAAAGTCACTCAACTCTTTCCTATTCTCTAAGCAATGCTTCTTGAGGAAAACACGATGGCAAAACCGATAAAAATCACACTATACCGATGGGCTGGAAGTTGGGGTCCATTTAAAGTCACCATCTCTTGCGGCGAGTGTACGCTCACCAAGGACATTTTGACTGACACCTTCAATAATGAACTGGAGGGCATTCCCATCGAGTTAGAAGTCAAAGACTGGCTATCGTACTGGTGGGAACCCTTGAAACTTGGCGCATGGCACGCCCCAATATTGGTCGTTGAAGGTAAAGTGATCAGCCAAGGAGAAGCGTTAAATCGAGGTGTTTTGGTTCAATCGGTGATCAAAGAGTGGGCACAACGTGACGAGTTAACTGGCAATATTGTGTATGGAAAAGCCACTTGCCCGTACTGCGTAAAAGCAAAGAAATTGCTGGATGAAGCGGGAATTCAATACACCTATCATGATGTCGTCAAAGAAAGTGCGGCGCTGTACCGGATGATCCCAGAAGTTAAAGCTATCATTGGTCAAAAAACGCCCGTCACCGTGCCACAAATTTGGCTAGAAAGCCGCTATATCGGCGGGTGTGATAAATTGGAAGATTGGCTAACCAAAAAAAGTCAGTAGTGCCCCAGAGCATCTGGTTACTTTAGAAGAAAAAGTACTGACGCCTCAGAAACCGCCGACTCTTTAGTCAGTAATGGTATACGGGCTCTTTGTGGACGAATGGTGGACGAATTTGCACAGCCATTTTTACCCCAGTAAATAAAGCAAAGCCCCAGCTTGTTACCAAGCTAGGGCTTTTTGATTCTTAGGCATTCACTATTTGCTGAATTTCTTCACTAGCGTTTTAATGAAAGACTTTTTCTTTGCTTGTGGTTTGCCATGCATTGCATCATACATCGCTTTTTTTGCGATCAGTTGACCAACGTAAGCACCACCTAATTCATAACCCATGAATCACCTCAACATGTAATTTATTTACCTAACGAGGTGTATATTAGTCCAATAAAGAACAAAAACAAGACCTGAGTCACAAAATAAAGTAATTAATTTTCAGTTAACCGCGTTTAGGCTGCTTATAGGTTTTACCAGCAGCCAAGTAAGTTTCTTTCTGCTTAACTTCAAACATGGTTTCAAAAAACCAAGCAACAAACTTAATAACGTCATCGCCTTCATTCATAATGTGTTCGACAAACTCTTCTTCTTCACCTTGCTCATTTTCTTGCAACACGACGTGGTAAATGCGTTGCTCCCCATCCACTTCGGCTAAAGCAAACTGGCCCACTAACGATAAGGCTGCTTCAGCAATATCTTGATCTTCAAATACTTTCAGCATATCTAACGCTTGAGGAAGTGTTTTTTGCTCGCACAAGCTTTTGACTAATGCTTGAAATTCATCTTGTTGCATTGATTTTTCCGTCGAATTAATGTCGCCGAGATTATACCTCAAATTATTTCTCTTGTGCCGACATGTACGATACAAATGCACCACTAGACTTAAACCGCTTCAAACCGGAAGGGTATAAACAGCATTAAGCGAATTTGCTTTGACGTAAGCGATAGGAAGAACACAACACCACAAACATAGAGCAACTGGTGGCTAAATAGAACCAGCCTAGTGACATCTGACTCGTGATCCATCTTTCCACCAAGTATCCCCCTAAAAATCCAGCTAAACACATTTGAATGGAGCCGGATAGAGCCGCAACGGAGCCCGCTTGAGTTTTGTGTGGCCCGAGCAGCATGCTGGTGGATAATGGAAATGAGATACCTTGCGCAACCGTTAACCAAGTAAATCCCCACACTAAATTAAACACGCTCATCGGTGTTATCAGTAACCAAACACCGGCAAAGGCCATAATGACAATCGCCAAAGCAAGTAAACGTTGGGATGAAAAACGATCATTGAGTAAGTTAACGGCAACACTGCCTATCATCAAACCCGCGGAAGGGACGATCATTACGGTTCCATAATCGGCGGCCGTTAACCCCAGCTTGTTTTGCAAGAGAAAAGGCAGCACCGACAGAGTCACTAAACTAGATAAATAGCTGATCCAGTTGTAACTGGCGCTGGTCAGCACTTGGGAATTTTTCAAGAGTAGCAAGTAGTTATGCAATACGGCCTTAGGTTGAAACCGATGTTTCGCGTATGGCAACGTTTCTGGCAATATCCACCAACCTAAAATAAAAATGGTACAGATATACATTAATACGAACACAAACACGGACTGCCAACTTAAATGAAAGGCAAGCCACCCACCGAGTACGGGGGCAATAATTGGCATAATTGAGGCGGTGATGGCGATGTAAGAAAGCGCCTTTGTTAATTGCAGACCATCATAACTGTCACGCAGCACACTGCGACCAAGAACAGAAGCACTTCCCGCGCCAAGCCCTTGCAGTAGGCGACCAGCAGCCAACGCATGAAAATTATCCGAAAAACAGACACACAATACTGTACCGGCCAAATAGATCCCCTGCCCGAGTAAAAATGTCGGGCGTCTACCAACCGCATCAGACAATGGCCCGTAAAAAAGCTGTGACATTCCAAACGCCACTAAAAAGAGCGTGACGAGCCATTGAATACTGGCTTGGTCAACCATTAAGTCTCGGCTGATCAACGGCAGTGCAGGTAAATAGATACTCACCCCAACTTGGCCCGTGGCAATGATCATCATCGCCAATAACATCGGCGTCTTTTTAAATGGTGTGCTAGCGAGAGTTTTCATGGGTTGCTAAGTGAGCTCTTATCGTCGGTAGATGTGGTGTCAAAATACGTTTTCAGTATATATTGGCAACTCAGATTTGATAATAAAGCACTCAGGAAATGAATTAGTTCCAATGAGGAATGAGTAGGGTAACGATGGATTGGATACAAAATGTTAAAACATACATGCGAGTGGTTGAAGAAGGAAGCTTTAACGGCGCGGCACGTAAGCTCAATACCACCAGCTCAGCCATCAGTAAACGAGTACATTGGCTGGAAGAGAAAATTGGCGTGCAGTTACTTAAGCGCACCACACGAACGGTGACACAAACCGAAGCGGGTGCTCTCTTTTATGAGCGAGCAAAAGCACAACTTGAAAGTTGGCAATCGGTGGTTGATGAAACACGATCTGTCAGCCAAACTCCCGCTGGCCTGCTAAAAATTGGGGCGACACTCTCTGTGGGCTCAAAATTTTTGGTGCAGTATTTAGATGAATTTCTACAGCGCTACCCTGACATTCGAATCCAACTGACCACAACAACTCCGGGGCAATTGCCCGAACTTCACCTTGATTTATTCATCAGCCGAGAAATTGACCAACTCAACTCCCTCAGTTTTAAAGCCTCACCCCTATTTGAACATAGGGCCGGCTTTTATGCTTCTCCTAACTATATTGAAAAATATGGTATGCCCAAATCTGCCGAACAGCTTCAACAGCACAATGTCTTGATTTGGGGAGAACACACAACGCGCGAATTAAAAACCTCAACGGGCAAACGCCTATCGTTATCAGGTAATTTCGCGACAACCAATCCAGAAGCACTTTTCTATGCAGGCAAAAATGGCATGGGAGTGATTGTCACCAACGACGTGATGGTCAAAGAAGAGCTACGTTTGGGCAATCTGGTACGTTTGCTACCCGATATCACCGTTGATCAAGCAACGGTTTACGCTTATTACCCTAAACTTGATTATCAACACACTCGAACTCATTTATTTCTCAACTACTTAAAAGAAAAATTAACGAATGAAGCTAGGTAACTAAATTGGGGTTACGTCTATTTCCATCACAAAATTGTCCACCAGAGCAAATTTATCCTAGACAAAAAAGTACTCATAAAACTCTGCAACTAAGCCGCTGAATAACCAATATTTTATTTTTTTGCGTCTCAAGTACCCATCATTGCGAGTGGCAAAACTGCGCAATGTCGACCATAGTCACTAAGTGCATATTCTAAAAAAACAGAGTACGACATATGACTAAAACATCATTGGCTAGGGATGCAGTTAGTCTAAACACCATTAACGAGCTCATGCTGCTCGATGGCTCTGAGTTACATGATCGAGCCACATTGGTGCTGCATACACATTTTCAAACCTGCTGTACATGCATCGTCGAGTTAGACAAATGGCATTACAGAGCTCACACCTTATCTCATGCTGGTGAGACGCCAGACAACAACGACACGGGTTATCCGCTCAGGGGAACACCGTGTGAGCAAGTGTGGAAATCAAAACAGGAATACTGTCTGTTTCCATCACAAGTAACCAAAATTTTTCCTGATGACAAGTTTCTAATTGAAAATAAGATTGATGCCTATATCGGTATTCCCCTACGTGCCAAGAATCGCGAAATACTCGGAATGCTCGTGTCTACCTTCTATTCTCCCATCGAAGATGAGGAATTCGTGATTGGCTACCACCGAATCATTGCTAACATAGTCGTTCACAGCCTGCGCAATAAGTGGTTGAGCGAACGCTCTGACAGCTTGGTTAATCAACTTAGCTATGAAGTTTCTCACGACAACCTGACCGATTTAATGAACCGCAGTTATCTAGCTGACAAATTAGAACGCTTAGTTGAAACAACCAATGAACCGTTTACTCTTGCTTATTTAGACATCGATAATTTTAAATCGATCAATGACTTATATGGGCACTATATTGGCGACCAAATCATTAAGTTTGTGGCTAATGCCATCATTCAAAGCGTTCCGGAAGAGAATTTGGCATTTCGAATCGCAGGGGATGAATATGCGTTTATCACCTTCTCTAATGATCCGTTGCAAATCTGCCGCTGCATATTGGATAAGCTAAATACAGGTTATGTCGATGCATCACATCGCATTAAAATTAGCTTAAGCATTGGCATTTCAAGGAAAACTCAAGAGACAATCACGGCCGATCAACTGATTCTCAATGCCTGTTTAGCACTCAAAGAGTGTAAGCAAACTCGCGGTAGTAATATCCGTTGCTATGATACCCATCTGAGTGACCAATACCATCGTCAAACCCAAATCACAGAAGCTCTACGCCGTGAACTCAATAAGTTAACCAGTAAAAATAGTGAGCTATTTGTGGTGGCGCAACCGATCGTCAGTCGTCACCAAGAACAGTGGAACTATTTTGAGATTCTCACTCGCTGGAATAGCGAAACTCTGGGTGCGATTTCACCGATTGAGTTTATCGATACTGCTGAGCAGTCAGGTTTAATTGTGGAATTAGGAGAACGCATTGTTGAGCTGGCATGCCTAGCAAAAGTTGAGCTAGAGGAGGGCTTAGGCTACAAGGTAAAATTAGGACTTAACTGTTCGGCACATGAACTGATCAACTCCAAGCGCTATCTCGAACACTTAATGCAAACCATTACTCAATACGGCTTTGAGCCTAATGAATTCACAATTGAGCTCACCGAAACAGTACTACTTTCACAAACCAGTGAAGTTAGATACATCTTAGATAAGCTCAGACTACTTGGTTTTACCATCGCGCTTGATGACTTTGGCACTGGCTATTCGAGCTTGAATTACATCCATAGCTACCCCATCGATTGCATTAAAATTGATGCCACTTTTATCAAAAACATGGTGTGTAACGAAACAGCAGAGCGTGTAGTTTGGTTGATTATTCAATTGGCAAATCAACTTAGGGTTGATCTCGTCGCAGAAGGGGTGGAGAACCAAGAAGCTCTGGAGAAACTCTATGCTATGGGCTGTGAACAGATCCAAGGTTACTATTTTTCAAAGCCAGAAACACCGCACTCTATCGTGACTCACTGGAACAACATGAGCCATGTACGGCGCGCATAAAAAACCCTCACTCTGAAAGTGAGGGATTACTAATATCCATTATGCTATCAAATTAAGACTCTTGGTCAGCCGAAGACTCACTGGTGGCATACCGCAGTTCTTGCTGCTGAAGCATAGAATCGAGTTCATTACGCCTTGCAACAAACCCCGCCATCTCTTTTTTAGGCACTGAGTTTGCCATTGGTATGTTGGCGGTCATGGCATTCACTGCGCGATCTCGAACCATCAGCTCATAATGCAGATGAGGCCCAGTGACTCGGCCCGATTGCCCAGATAAACCGATCCGCTCACCTCGCGATACTTTCTGACCTTTACGCACTAAAATTTTACTCAAATGCAAATAGCGTGTTTTGTAAGTACTGCCATGTTGTATCACCACATAATTACCCGCATAAGGGTGCTTACGCGTCATGATCACCGTACCATCGCCAGTCGAGAATACCGGAGTACCGACTGGTACACCAAAATCAGTCCCATTGTGCGGAGCCACTCTTTTCGTGACTGGGTGCAGGCGATGCGCATCAAAGTTAGAGCTGACACGCTTGTTGGTGGTTGGATAGCGTTGAAATGCACGCTGCAAACTATCGCCATTCTTATCGTAGTATTGCCCATCACGATGCAAATAAGCGGAGACTTCATTACCTCGACTGTAAATTTTAACTGCTTGGATTTCACGGCTGCCCGTTAATTTTTCACCGACAAATTGACGAGATTGAACCACTTCAAATCGATCGCCAACCCTAAGATCACGAGAGAAATTGAGTTTATCTTTAAGTAAAGAGACGATCTGTTCTATCTCAGCGCTGCCTAACCCTATCGAATTGACCGACTGAGAAAAGCTGCCTTGGATCTCGCCAACCATGGCGAACTCTTTCCATACACCCGGTATTTTAACATCTTGAAACTCATAGGTACCATCATCTAAACGTGAATATACCGCGCGCTCGACTAGGCTAAATTCTAGCTCCATTTTGGAAAGCGCATTTCCATTTTGCGCTTTCCAAAACCTGAGGATGTTGCCAGGTTTTAGCGTATCCAATGCGAGGTAGTTTAAATCGGTTTCCATAATCTTCATCAAGTCTTGGTAGCCAAAGCCAAGTTGATTAAAGATAGTACTTAAATTGTCACCAGATTTAATCTCATATTCAAAATCCGGAAGATTTTTTACCTCAATAGCATCAGATAAAATCGACTGAACAATTTGAGTTTCAGTAATAGAGAGCTCAATTTGGCGCTGTAAGGAGCTATCCTGCATAGATGAGGAAAATGCGATGGCCGCAACAATCGGTAGGCCAATAATCGACGCTTTTTTTGGAAGTGAAAGCTCAGAAAAGCGCAGAATGAGAGAACGAGGAAGCACTATCTATCCTGTGGATTAAGTCAAAAGAGCCTCAAGATTAAGACTTTCTGTTTCAAAAGTCACCTATATCGTGTGATTCTATGGTCAAAAAAGGCACCGGAGTGCCTTATAACAAATCAACAATTACACGTAAAAATGAGTACTGTCCTAATCATGTTTCACGCTTTCACAAGATTTATCAACAACCTATTGATAAGTCGTTACTAGGCTATTTTCCTCGCCAAAACCATTGGCAATGTACTGGTCAGCGCTAGGATCGTTAACCCATTGTTGGTCATCCAACAAGTAACGAAATTGAAATTCAGCATCTTTAGGTAAACGGGTTTTAAATTTAAAACTATTACTTTTCGCCACCTTTTTCATTGGTTCTGGTTGCCAGTCAAGAAAGTCCGCTACTATCGCAACATTGCCAGCCGTATCTGGGACGTCCACTTCAAAGGTCACTTCGACTTCTTCTTTTGTTTTAAAAAAACGTTTATTGATCATCACAAACTCCATCTCTGTATAAAAAACATCCTACCTAGTGAATCATAAGAAAATAGACTCACATCCACAACTCTAAATAGTAAAAATTCCGCCGCCGAACCACTATATTTATAACCTCAGTTGAATATTCCCCCCTCTTTACAGCATTTTAAATGAGCGTAGAATCCACCGCGCTTTCTATTTTCCCCTATTTTCAATAAGGTTATCAATTATGTTTGCCGTATATGAATCCTATAAAGCCGGTCTGCTACGACCAAAACAGTGGCTAAATAATATCAGTGCAGGTTTGATTGTAGGGGTTGTCGCTCTGCCACTGGCGATGGCATTCGCTATTGCTTCTGGCGTGAAACCGGAGCAAGGGATATACACCGCCATTATTGCAGGCGTTATCGTTTCACTGTTTGGCGGCTCGCGAGTGCAGATAGCTGGCCCAACGGGTGCTTTCATCGTGATACTCGCTGGAATTGTGAGCCAGTATGGGGTCAGCGGGTTGCAGATAGCCACTATGATGGCCGGTGTGATTCTATTGGTTCTGGGGGTCGCAAAACTCGGTAGCATCATCCGCTATATTCCTGACCCCGTAATCGTCGGCTTCACCAGCGGTATCGGTGTCATCATCTGGGTTGGGCAATGGCAAGAGTTCTTCGGCCTCCCCAAGATCGAAGGTGAGCATTTTCATCAAAAATTAGTGTCTATTTTCCATGCCTTTCCGCAGATGGATTGGGCCACAACAGGCCTTGCGTTATTTTCACTCGCGCTGGTTATCTTCGGTCCTAAGATCCCTAAGCTCTCGAAAGTACCAGGGCCGCTGCTTGCTCTCATCACCGTTACCGTGTTGCAATATTTTGTTGGCTTTGAAGGGATCCGCACGATTGGATCGGCTTTTGGAGGCATACCTCAAGGATTGCCAGAGTTTTCGCTTCCAGAAGTTAGTTTCTCTCAAATTATTCTATTGATTGGCCCTGCTTTTGCGATTGCCATGCTAGGTGCGATTGAATCATTGCTTTCTGCGGTGGTCGCCGATGGTATGGCGGGCACCAAACACAACTCAAACCAAGAATTAGTCGGCCAAGGTATCGCTAATATCGTTGCTCCTCTCTTCGGTGGTATTGCAGCAACAGGCGCCATTGCACGTACTGCAACCAATATACGCAACGGGGGGACAAGCCCACTTTCGGGCGTGGTGCACTCGCTCACTCTGGTCATTATCCTTATTGCACTTGCACCATTAGCCGTCAATATTCCGCTGGCAGTACTCAGTGCGATTTTGTTCGTCGTAGCATGGAACATGAGTGAAGTTACCCACTTTATTAAATTGGTTAAACGTGCACCCAAAGCCGATGTGGTTATTTTGTTGCTAACCTTTGGATTAACCGTGTTTGCTGACTTAGTTGTCGCCGTCAATATCGGGGTGATCATCGCTACCCTTCACTTTGTAAAACGTATGGCATCTAGTGTTGAGGTAAAAGCCAGTACACACCATGAGCTCAGTGCTGAGCTGCTTCGTCATGGGCAAACTCAGTTACCAAGAGAGCTCGCCGTTTATGCCTTAGAAGGCCCATTTTTCTTTGCTGCGGCTGAAACCTTTGAGCGTGTGATGAGCAGCATTCAAGAGCAGCCAGAAATTTTAATTATTCGCCTTAAATGGGTTCCATTTATGGACATTACTGGCCTGCAATCCATTGAGGAAATGATCGAAAACTTCCATAAAAAGAATGTGCAAGTGTTGATCTCTGGTGCAAATACTCGTGTTGCAATGAAACTGAAAAAAGCGGGGATTGTTGATTTGGTCGGTGAAGATAATTTCTTTAGTCAATTCGATGATGCGCTCAGCGTTAGCCTACAACGTTTGAATATCAGTACAGCTCAATAAAGCTCATTGGACCTATACATTTTTGGCCTTTAGCCTGCGGTTAAAGGCCTTTGACTGACCCGTCCCTCTTACCTTAACCGCCCAATTTTCCTCAGCCCTCCTTAATTCTTTTTAAAACGCACGCCTCAATCACCAACAGATTATTAACCAATGCAACAATAACAAAACAAATGACCATGTTATCTGAGAATAACAGCTCTTTTGTTTGAATACTTAACCTTGATTAATGAATAGTATTGCAAGCCATCTTAAAAATAGATATTCTTGCCTGCAATGACTAAATAGAGCTATTTAGTGCATTTTTATGCCACCAGTTGGTGACTATTGACCCGCAGTAATACGAGACACGACATGCAAGATAACGCTCAAACTATTGAAGCTCCTGTAGCACCAACACAAAGTAGCTTTTGGATGTTTTTCATCCCTTCGTTAATTGGTCTATTTTTGTTTATGGCGCCAATTAGCTACCAAGGTGACTTAACCATTCCAGTTGCCGTCCTTGCTAAATCTATCCAAGCTATTTTGGGCGATTACCTTGTTGCAATAGTGACAGTGATCATCGCCTTTATGTCTGCAGCTTCCATTTTATGTAAAATTTTTCAACCTGCATTCATTACAAAGAGTCCTTTCTTAAATGGGCTTTTTAATCCATCTGCTCTTTGGTTAGCCGTCCGTGTATTTGGTGGTATCGCCGTCATCATGACGTTTTTCCAAATCGGCCCTAAGGCTATCTGGGAAGAAAACACTGGCGGTATGGTTCTTGAGGGTTTATTACCCACTTTATTTTCTGTATTTATTTTTGCAGGGCTTTTGCTGCCTTTACTGCTTAACTTCGGGCTACTGGAGCTATTTGGTAGTTTATTAAGCAGAATCATGCGTCCAGTTTTCAACCTTCCAGGCCGTAGCGCAATCGACTGCATGGCTTCTTGGTTGGGCGACGGTAGTGTCGGTATTTTGCTGACCAGCAAACAGTACGAAAGCAAATTCTACACACAGCGTGAAGCCGCTATTGTTGGTACAACGTTTTCTGCCGTTTCAATTACCTTCAGCTTAGTCGTTATTGCGCAAGTTAAGCTAGAGCATCTGTTCCTACCTTTTTATGGCACCATTTGCCTTGCAGGCTTTGTTGCAGCGATCATCATTCCTCGCCTGCCACCATTAAGTTTCAAAAAGAACACTTATATTGATGGTACCTCTCCAGCTAAAGATGCCGATGCAGTTCCAAGCGGCCATACCTCGTTCTCATGGGGGATGGAATTAGCACTGGCGAAAGCAAGCCAAGTTAAATCTGCAAAATCGATCTTCGCTGAAGGCATGCGTAACGCTGTTGATATGGTGTTTGGTGTGCTACCTGTCGTGATGGGCTTGGGTACTCTGGCTCTGATTGTTGCAGAATACACCTCTGTATTTTCTGTATTGGGCCAACCGTTTATTCCTTTTCTAGAATTACTTGGTGTACCTGAGGCTGTTCAAGCATCTCAAACCATTGTGGTCGGCTTTGCGGATATGTTTATTCCCGCGATTCTTGCAGCTTCCATTGATAATGAAATGACACGTTTCGTGATTGCGGCCATGTCAGTGACTCAGTTGATCTATATGTCTGAAGTGGGTGCATTAATGTTAGGCAGCAAAATTCCTGTCAACATCCTTGAGCTGTTTGTCATATTTATTCTGCGTACGCTCATTACACTGCCAGTGATAGCTGGTGTAGCACATCTCATTTTTTAGTAAACAATGCGGCAGTAACGGCACTAATAACATTTCAATATGCAAGTCCCCACTTATGTGGGGATTTTTTTGTTCTAAACTAAAGATTGATTCGACCAAATTAACAGAAATATAAATAGAAAATAATTTCATTGATTAAATTATCACCTTATACTTTTAGCCTATGCTCTAAGAAAAAAGCAGAAGTAAATAAGGTAGTTTATGATGAGATGGATAACCGCTTTACCACTTATTTTTTTCAGCTTATTTGTTCATGCTGCAAGCTTAACTATTACCCTCCCAAACCAAGATCGGGTTACTTATTCTCTTGCACAATTGGCAGAGATACTGCCTCGTGAAACCTTCACGACTCAGCTTCCTTGGTTACCAAAAGAAAATACTTTCACTGGTTTTAAAGTTATTGATTTAATTAATCATTTGCAAGTTGGACAGGTTTCTTCTGTATCATTTTTGGCCATTAATGATTACGCCGCTAATATTGCAATTGAAAACTTAACTCGCTATGAACCCATTATTGCTTATCACATGAATGGCGATGAAATGAAAATAAGAAACAAGGGGCCATTTTGGCTGATCTACAATCTAGATAAATATCCACAAATAGACAATGACATTTATTACACCCAGATGGTGTGGCAGTTAGAAAAACTATTGATTCACGGTAAATAATGAATTTTACAAAATACAGCACTTTACACCCCTTGCTATACCGAGCAAAAACACTGTTGATTGTCCTGTCAGTCGCCTTGATCGTCGCTAATTTGTATATACTTTCGACCACACGCTCTTTAGCCAACTCCTATACCGACCAACGTAACTATGCAACTTGGTATTTATTCCAGCTCACCAAAGAGTATTCTGAGCTGGTTGCTTCGATTCCTTATTACCTAGAGTCAAAGGAGAAGAGAGCGCACACTTGGCTGCAGTATGAGCTGATTTGGAGCCGTTTTGACTTGATTCTAACGAGTAAGGAATCGGATAATTTTATGGGTAGAACGGATTCCCAGCATTTCTTTAAGAACAACTTTGATGATTTCAAAATATTAGAAAGCTTATTGCTAGCCGTTAAAGATCAAAAGTCATTGGCTGTATTTGAAAAACATGCTCGCTTGATTTACGACCAGATTATCGGCTATGTAAACCAAAACTTTCAACTGCAAAGCCCTATCTATCTCGAGCAAAAAGAAAAAGCAAATAGGCTAACACAGGTACAATTTCTGCTGATGTTCTTGATGCTGGGTTGCATTGGCTTAGTTAGCTATATTTTTCATAAAGAAGCGGTTGCTCAGCGTACCTTAGCGTTAACTGACCCTCTAACTGGACTTGCAAACCGCCTTGCGATGTTTGAAGAGCTGAATCAAATTTCTGCCAATAACCCCTTCTCTCTCTTTCTTCTCGACTTAAATGGCTTTAAGCCCATTAACGACCAAAATGGTCATAAAGCAGGGGACAGTGTGTTGCAGCAAGTAGCGTTTCGCTTAACACATTCGATTCCAACCTTTGATTATTCGGTATTTCGTATGGGGGGAGATGAGTTTGCCCTAATCATCCATAGCGTAGATGCGATGGAACTGAGCATTATGCAACGCCACATTAAAGCGTGTTTTAAAGAGAATTTCTTCGTGGATAATGGAGTGGGAGCAAAACTTTCAACCAGTATCGGTATTGCCTCTTTTCCTAAAGATTCAGCCAATATTAATCAATTAATACATATTGCGGATAAGAATATGTATGCAATGAAGTTTCTACAAAAAAGCCCCTCTGTATGAGGGGCAAAGTTACCATCGCTTTATAGTTATAATGAGTCCGATATTATTCCAGGTTAGTCGCTGCAATAAGTGACTAGCCGAAATCGCCATTGACATATCCCATGGTTCTATCATCTTTAGGATTGTTGAAAATCACTTGTGTATCATTGTGTTCAACCAATTCCCCCATTAAGAAAAACGCCGTGCGATCAGAAATACGACGCGCTTGCTGCATTGAGTGCGTGACAATAACGATGGTGTAATTCTTTTTCAGCTCTTCCATCAATTCTTCAATTTTGTGTGTTGCAATCGGGTCAAGGGCGGACGTTGGTTCATCCATCAAAATCACATCCGGCTCCATCGCTATCGTACGTGCGATGCACAAACGCTGTTGTTGACCACCAGAGAGACCAAACGCATGCGACTTCAAGCGATCTTTTACTTCATTCCACAACGCAGCGCCGCGCAATGAGCGCTCAACCACTTCATCGATGTGCTTTTTATCTTTAATCCCTTGTGCGCGTAACCCATACGCCACGTTTTCATAAATACTCATTGGGAACGGATTTGGTTTTTGGAACACCATTCCCACTTTGATACGCAGATCTGCAACATCAATATTGCCGTAAATATCTTGCCCATCCATCGCCAATTTACCGGTGATAGTCACGCCTTCAATGAGGTCATTCATTCGGTTCAAACAGCGTAATAAAGTCGATTTCCCGCAGCCAGAAGGGCCAATCAGCGCTGTCACTTGACGAGTTGGAATAGGCAGGTTGATTGATTTTAGCGCTTGGTTATCGCCATAAAAAAGGTCTAGGTTTTCAATATTAAATTTGTTCATTCTTGTTATCTCTCAAAATTCTGTAAATCGCGCCCAACGCTCTGCTTAATAAGAAGCGGTATTAAATCGTCTTGCGATTAGCTTCGTCACCATGTTGATCAGTAGCACAACCACAATCAGCACGGTTGCTGTGCCGTAGGCTTGATTCCACTCTTCAACCGTGAACAGCTCTGTTGTGAGCTTGTAAAGGTGAACGGTTAGGGTGCGGCCTGAATCGAGCAATGAATCAGGAATACGTGCCACCATTCCTGCGGTTAAAAACACAGGGGCCGACTCGCCAATAACACGACCAATACTCAAAATAATTGACGTAAGGATGCCGGGCATTGCACTTGGCAAAATCAGACGCCAAATGGTGTATATTTTTGAGGCTCCAAGACCATAAGAACCTTCGCGATAAGTTTGGGGGACGGCCATCAACGCTTCTTCTGTGGTCCGAATGATCACAGGCAAAATCAAAATGCTGAGCGTTAGCGCTCCCGACAAAATAGAGAAGCCTAAGCCTAGAATCACCACAAAGAAGGTCATGCCAAATAGACCAAAGATAATGGAGGGGATCCCCGCCAAAGATTCGGTACAAAAGCGGATCACTTTCACCAAGCGGCTACCGATTTTGGCGTATTCGGTAAGATAAATCGCCGTCATAATACCCAACGGGGCGGCCACCGAAATAGAAGCGATCACCATATAAATCGTCGATATGATCATCGGGAAGATCCCGTGTTCATTGCCAGTACGGGTGTAATCGTCAGTAACGAAATTCCAATCTACGTGTTGTAGCCCGTTAGAAAGGATGTACCAGATAATCCAAAATAGGAAGCCGACTGTTACAGCGGCCGCAATCCAAATAGATATTTTCAATACGTTATCTTTTAGCTGGCGGGCACGTTTTAGTTTTACTGTATCCATCACTATTACCTCGCTCTCTCACGGTTTAAATAGAGCAATGTGGCATTCAAGATCATGATGAATGCCAATAGCACAACGCCTGTTGCGTAAAGCGCACTGGCATGAACACCACTTGCGTAAGACATTTCAATCGCAATATTGGCTGTCAGCGTGCGTGCTGAGTCTAAAATACCTTCAGGCATCGCTGGCGCGTTACCCATCACCATAATAATGGCCATGGTTTCACCGAGCGCACGCCCAATTCCTAAGATGACGCCGGTCATAATTCCGGAGCGAGCTGCCGGTACCAGCAATTTGAAGATGGTAAAAATACTGGATGCACCTAATGCCAAAGAACCTTCTTTGTACGTATGAGGGACTGCGCGAATAGAAGTCTCGGACACGGTAATCACCGTCGGTAAGATCATGACACCAAGCACAATAATGCCCGCGAGAATGGTATTGCCCGCAGGAACTTGGAAAATGTCCTGAATCAAAGGAACAATAATCACAAGACCAAAGAAACCATAGACCACGGAAGGAATACCAGCGAGCAATTCAACGGCTGGGCGAATGATATTCGCGACACGTTTTGGTGCGACTTCGGCAATAAAGATAGCGGTGAGTACGCCCACAGGCACACCAACGATAACCGCACCAAACGTTGAAACCACAGAAGCGACAATCATAGTTGCCACACCATACAGAGCTGGCGGCAACCAATCTTGTCCAAGGACGATACCCGAGATACCCACTTCTTGAAATGCGGGAATACTTTCGCGGAAAATGAAGTAGGCAATGATGGCAAGAGACACAATGCCAATAATGGCACTGGTAAGAAACAACCCGTGGAAAATGCGCTCTTTCCAGTCCACACGCTTTTTAGCACGAAGTGCACGTTTGGAAGCTTGCGTAGAAACGTTGTTCATAAGCTTTTCACTATTTGTTGCGATGGTCATAGTATCAATCTCACTATTCGATGGAATCGACGTGGATAGAAAAGGCTCAGCCCCAACGATGGGCCAAGCAAACTTTTAAAGTTATTTCCCCAAACAACTTGAAGTGGCGGCTAAACAGCAGGTCAGTGAATTCCCATCCACATGGATAAAGCATGTGATTGGGCTGAACGAAACAACGCCGCTGCAACTTCAAGTCGAATGGGAGAGTCAATTAGTTCACTGCGATATAGTGATGTTCTGCAACGAGTTTTTGAGCTTCAGGCGTTAGCATCCAATCAAGGAACTGTTGCGTTTGAGCGGATGGTTGGCCTTTTTTGTACAGTACAAGGAAAGGACGAGCCACTTTGTATGAACCATTTTTCACGTTATCTACCGATGCATCAGTACCGTCTACCGCTAAGGCATGAACCGTGTTATCAACGGTGCCAAGAGAGATGTAACCGATGGAATAAGGGTTAGACGCAACCATAGTTTTCAAACTGCCGTTACCGTTAGCTACTTGAGCTCGTTGAGAGATAGCAGATACCGTCTTGTCTGAGATTTTTTTTGTCAGTTTCATAATCTCTTCGAATGCACCACGAGTCCCTGATGCGGTATCGCGAGTAATTGCAACGATAGGTTTGTCTTCACCACCGACATCTTTCCAATTCGTGATCTCGCCTCGGTAAACAGCAGAGACTTGTTCAGCACTCAACCCTTTTACTTTATTGCTTGGATGCACAACCACCGCTATACCATCAAGCGCGATCTTTTCTTCAACTAATGATGCTTCTTTTTCTGAGCTTTTTAGGCCACGTGAAGACATACCAATATCCGCACTGCCGTTCTTAGCGGCTTTAATACCGGCAGAAGAACCAGGGCCTTGAACCTCAATAAACACGTCCGCGTTTTTCTTCATATATGTTTCAGAGAAAACTTCCATCAATGGCGTTACGCTGCTAGAGCCAACAGCAGAAATGGTTTCTTTTGCAAAAACTGGGTTAACTGCCAATGCACCTAAAAGAGCGATTGCACCGATTACTGTCTTTTTCATCACAAATATCCTTAAGAGGCTTTATTGCCGTTGTGTATTGAACGAAACTCACTTTAGGACGCAAATATGACAGTTGTGTTTCACTTAGTTTAAAACTAGATGACACAGTAAAATATTTTAGGAAAACAGAGGAAGGGCAGCGCATTTTTGAGTGCATAGCTTAAGATCAATCTGAAAAAATTGGCAAAGTCATTAGGTGCCGCCGCGAGTCAGAAATTATCCATTTATTACCCGACCACCAGCAGAGCACCCCATTCTAAGTTCGATTTATAGGGGTGAATTTTATGAACGCTCAAATACCGGTTTCGCCAATTTTCTCAGCAGATTCGGCTTTTTCACCACCAGATAAACAGCCGTAACGGCAAGGCAGAAGCCCGCAACACCAAACCCATCCAATGATTCATCAAAAGCAAGCCATGCTTGAATGGCGGTGGTTGGCGGTACAAGATAAAACACTGAAGCCACACTTGAGGCCGCACCGTGTTCAACCATATACAACAGCAATAAAATAGAGACACATGACAGCACCACAACCAGCCATACCAGTGTCATGATAAAGGTCGGTGTCCATTGCACTTGCATGGTTTCAAAGCTCCAAGCCCAAGGTAAAAATAGGCATAACGCAGCCACATATTGCACGGTAGCGCTGCCAATCATATCCACACCTTGGCAAAATTTTTTCTGATATAAGGTGCCGAGCGTGATGCCGAGCAGAGATAACAAACACAAACTAATGGCAGGCCATTTGTGTACTTCCGATTGCCACTCAATGTTACCCATCAAGACGAGACTTATCCCAGAAAACCCAAGAGCTAACCCTAACCACTGCGCCAGATTAAAGCGCTCTGTACTCATAAAAACCAGCAGCAGCGCAGTCAAAATGGGTTGCGTCCCCACCAGCAGAGCACTTAAACCTGCTGGCATTCCCCAAGAAATCGCTTGGTAGGTTCCACCCAAATAGCAACCATGAATCAACACGCCCGTTATACAGGAATGCCACAAATGGCGACCACGCGGAATGCGCCTTTTGAGCAATAACAGCAAACCAATAAAAAGCACCACGTTCGCCACCATGCGCAGCGTGAGCAGCGTGGCAGGTTCCGCATACATTAAGCCAAACCTTGCGCCAACGAAACCAGATGCCCATAGCACAACAAACAAGAACGGGATCATTCTTACAAACATCACAAAATTCCTAGCCACAATCGATTCTATGCTGCTACTTTATTTGGGTACAGTTATGCGAAAAAGGCACAGATCTGAATAATTTAGTGGGTACAGAATGAAAAGTAAGCTTAAAAACACGGATCCTAAATATACTGAACCTAAATATACTGAGGTAAAACGTCATCTTAAGCAGACCATCGACGATGGTTTATTCCACGCACACGATAAAATGCCTTCCATTCGCCAGCTATGCGAACAACTGTCTGTCAGCAAAAATACCGTTATTCGTGCTTATCAAGAGTTAGAAGCGATGAATGTCGTCTACTCTCAGCCTCGTTCAGGCTATCGAGTCCAAGGTGCTGTAACCCCTTTGGAGATTCCGCTGCCACAACCCAATAGCATTGACCTGCTCTCTTTATCTAAATCAATTTTGGTTCAACCCACAATGAAACATCACATGCCCGCAGGTTCAGCGCATCCTAATACGCAAAGCGCCGCGATTCGTAGTTTGTATGCAGAAATTGGCCGCCACAGCCGCCAGCAAACGCACATTCCTAGCCACTATCAGCTACCGCCAGGTAATAGCCATTTAGTCAAACAACTGCTAAAAATATCGCAAGATTTGGGCCTACAAATCAAAGCACAAGAAATCGCCATTACGCATGGCGGTCAGCAGGCCATCAGCCTCGCATTTCGTGCATTAACCAAGCGCGAAGACATTGTGGCCGTTGAGTCACCTTGTTATTTTGGCACGCTGCTGTTGCTTGAATCATTAGGCTTAAAAGTGGTGGAGATCCCCAGCCATAGTGTCGAAGGCATCGACATCAGCGCCCTCGAACAAGCGCTATCTCAATGGCCGATTAAGGCGATTCTCGTCACGCCTAATTTTAACAACCCAACCGGTTCACAAATGCCTCTGGAAAAACGTAAACAGCTTTTGGCTGTCAGTGGTGATACACCAATTATTGAAGATGATGTGTTTGGTGGCCTGTATTTTCAAAAACCGATACCTTGCTTGAAGATGCTGGATGGCAAAGGCCGCGTTATTTACATCAATTCGCTCTCCAAAACCTTGGATTCACGGCTGAGGATCGGTTGGATCATCGCTGGAAAGTATCAAGCGAAAATAGAAAAGATACTGCTCAGCGAGAATATGGGCAGCTTGAATTTAATCCAATCAGCCGTAGCGGAATTTCTCGAAAGTGGTAAGTACCGCCAACATCTAGCCAAAATGCGCCGCACTTACCAACTGAACCAGCAGCGCTTTGCCAAATTGCTCACCACCTCGCTCAATCACTACCCGTCGCTGCAAGGGCAGTTTCAATTAAGCCGACCTGAAGGTTCATTTTTATGCTGGCTGACACTTCCGCCATTCATCGATAGTTTTGAGCTTTATCAACGTGGCCTGCAAAACAAAATCAGCCTCCTGCCGGGGCATCTTTTTGCAACACAGGGGCAATTCCAACACTGTATTCGTTTCAGTGTAGCGAACTTTGAAGACAACATAGCATGGCAGGAAAGCATCAACAAACTGACCGAACTGATTCATCTCGCGGCATCAGATCACAAGACGTAAGCGTACACATTTTAAAAAATTGCTGACTAACCACTTGTATTGCAACAAAGTCGGCATAAGATGAATGCCTTAGTTCAATGAAGGTTTGCTATGAATAATCAATTATCATTAAGAGCGTTAGAGCGCGGTGACTTACGCTTTATCCATGATCTCAATAACAACCGCAACATTATGTCTTACTGGTTTGAAGAGCCTTATGAATCTTTTGATGAGCTGGAAGAGCTGTACAACAAGCACATTCACGATAACGCCGAGCGTCGGTTTGTGGTTGAGAACCGAGATAAGGAACTGATCGGTCTCGTTGAATTAATTGAAATTGATTACATTCACCGCAGTGGCGAGTTTCAGATCATCATCACGCCAGAGCACCAAGGAAAAGGGTTTGCACAAACCTTGATCAACAAAGCATTAGACTACTCTTTCACCATTTTGAACCTACACAAAATCTACCTGCATGTGTCGACGGAAAACGAAAAAGCCATCCATTTATACCAAAAAACCGGCTTTGTTGAGGAAGGGCACTTAGTTGAAGAATTCTTCATTAATGGCCAATATCGTGACGTAAAGCGCATGTACATTTTGCAAAACGCGTATCTTAATAAGCCCGCGTAACGTCATAGGAGTGAATAATGGTCACTTGCAGTCAATATGATTACATTGAGCTCGCGTGTTTGTTTCATTTGCCCGTCAAGCTCACCTTAAAAAATGGTATTACCTATTCAGGCACCGCGATGGACACTCTGCGCAATGAACACCAACAAGAGTGCATTGTGTTGAAAAATGAACAAAGTGAACACTTAATTGAAACCAATGCCTTATTGATGATGGAGGCATTAAGCTCACATCCTCATTTTACCCTGATCAAATTTGACTGATAAAAGAGCGTGGCAGCACACAAGCCACGCTTACTTATTAGCTTTTTTGCGTTAACTGGCAATATCGAGCTTGTTGCCTGTCACGCCATTAATGCGAAACCACCCAGCGATGCTGAAACGCTCAGCATTGGTAGGTTGTACTTCATGCGGAAAACGTTCGGATAAAAAGACCAGTAAACGCCCCGCTATCGGTGCAACCGTCGCGAGATACTGATCTTGAACATCGTAAATAACCAACTCACCTGCATCAGCACCACACCACCGATCATTCATATAAAATACCGTCGTCAGTTTGCGGCTGGCGTTACCTGTAAAGGCATCGAGGTGTTTTTGGTAGAATGCCCCTATTTCATATTTGGCAAAATGAGCTTCGTATTCAAATAGCCCAAGAAAAAAGTGGCGGTTAACCTCTTGGCGAATTTGCTCCATACGTTGCAAATAGTCTTGCACAGGCAGGCCCATGCTGTTTTCAATCCACTGGATTTTATCGTTGCGTATTTCAACCTCTAATTGCAAGGCATCGTGCCTGCCAATTCGCGCCACTTGTAACTGCGGTGGCGTACACGCTCGTAGGTTTTTGGTTTGCTCTGGTGTTAAAAAGTCATCCCATATGTACCAACCTTGATCGGCAATTGCGTCCATCAATTTATCTAACGACATTTTCACACTACATATAACAAAAGTGCTGTGGTTATATCGATAGCAAGCCATAACAACAAATCGGTGTTTCGATGCTTAAGACAAGGCGAATTTGTCGAAGCCCAAACGACCCATGATATTTATAATGTAAATATTAGATCAGTAGCTTCCTATAATGATTTAATACCTCGTTTTTCACTATGATGACTCTGCACCGATATTACATTAACTATAGAGAGGCCATCATGAATCTACGACTCCTCCCGCTATCCTTTACCATAATAAGTACACTGGCTACTGCAGGAGCAAACATACCATCAACTAGCTCATTATCATCAGCTGTGCCTAGCCCTAACGTTAAATCAGCAAGTGAATTTACTGTCGAAAAAAATGCCCAATTAGCAAACTACTTGGACTTTGCCAATACCCGTGATTTTGAAGATGCGACTCGCGGCTTCATTGCGACATGGCCAGAAAGTACGATTAAAGACAAAAACGGCAATGTTGTATGGGATTTTACTAAGTTCGATTTTGTCAATACCGACCACAACATTGATACTATTAACCCTTCTTTACAACGCATGGCTAAACTCAATAATCAGCATGGTTTATTCAAGGTTAAAGAGGATATATACCAAATCCGTGGCTTTGATTTGTCTGTGATGACCTTTGTCCGCGGTGAGCACGGTTGGATAGTAATAGACCCTCTGCTGTCGGAAGAAACCGCTAAAGCGGGGATTGAGCTGTTACGTCAACACGTTGAAGATGCACCAGTTTCAGCGGTGGTATTTACTCATTCTCATATAGACCACTTTGGCGGCATTTGGGGAGTCACGAATAAGAAAGATATTGAAAGCGGTAAGGTTCCCGTTATTGCTCCAAAAGATTTCTTTGAACATTCAATTTCAGAAAATGTGCTAGCGGGTAATGCCATGAGCCGCCGTGCTAGCTACATGTATGGCAATATGGTCGAAGCCGGTCCTACTGGTAAAGTTGATGGGGGATTGGGTAAAACAACGTCAACTGGTAAACCAGGCATTGTAGAGCAAACTATGGAAGTTTTGGATACGGGTGAAATTCATCAAATTGATGGTGTTGAAGTCGAATTCCAAATGGCAAATGGTTCCGAAGCACCTTCAGAGTTTATATTCTACTTCCCTAAACACCGCGTCTTAATGGCATCTGAAGTGATGACCCATACCATTCATAACATCTCTACATTACGCGGCGCGCGAACTCGTGACGCCAATGCATGGGCGGCTTATGTAGATGAGTCGTTAGAAATGTTTGCAGCTAAGTCTGATGTGATGATTGGTTCTCACCACTGGCCGACTTGGGGAACGAACAACATCACCGAGCAGCTTGAAAAAACACGCGACATGTACAAATTTGTTCACGATCAAACGCTACGTTTAGCCAACCAAGGTTACACACCTAACGAAATTTCAGCGTCCATCGCTCTGCCAGAATCACTTGATAAAGCATGGTATAACCGTGGCTATTATGGCACGGTGTCGCACAACGCTCGCGCCACTTATGACTTTTATTTCGGTGCATGGTGGGACGGTAACCCAGCTAACTTAAATCCACTCACACCATCAGAACAAGGTGCGAAATACGTTGAAGCCATTGGTGGCGAAGATAAGGTTATCGAAATCGCTAAACAAGCGATTAAAAATGGCGAGTACCGCTGGGCTGCCACTTTGCTAAACAACGTGACATTTTCAAACCCAGAAAATATGGATGCTCGCTACTTAGAAGCTGATGCTATGGAACAACTGGGCTACCAAGCCGAATCTGGCCCTTGGCGTAATTACTACCTGATCGGCGCTAAAGAGCTACGCCACGGCTTCACACCAGCGGCGACCCCAGATACAACAGCGATTGTTGCCAATATGCCAGTATATTCTGTATTAGAATCATTAGCGGTTCGTGTAAAACCAGACCTTGCTAGTAACATGAATATGACGGTTAACATCAAAGTGAAAGGTGATGATCAAACGACAAATGGTCAATATGCATTGAAGCTATCAAACGCGGTATTAAAAACTTATCAAAATCGTCAATTTGACCAAGCTGATATTACGTTAAGCTTCTCACATGAGACCTTTGTTCAGCTTCTGACAGGCACAACGTCGTTACCAGACGCGGTAAAAGGCGGTAAATTCACTGTCTCAGACCAGACGAAGTTTGACAAATTTATTAGTATCCTTGACACGTTCGACAGCAATTTCGGCATTGTAACACCTTGATTTAAATTACGCTTAATATGATAAAGCAGCCTAATCTCGGCTGCTTTTTTTATTGTGATAGTGCGGAAATTAAATGCCTCAACCACTGGTTGGCTGGATTCAAATTCATCTTACTCAACCAAACCATATGTGACTTAAGGAGTTGGTCTTCAAACGGAAACGGAAGAATGTTCAATTGAAAGACGTGCTGGTACTGCTGTGCAAACGTCACCGGCACAACCGCAACTGCATCACTATAAGAGACAGCCGCTAACATACCAATTAACGACGAATGTTGACTGTATACCTGCCGCACAGGCACCACTTCTTTCACAAACCAATCGAGAAAAGGGAGCTGTGAACGACGCATTTTCAACAATACATGTTTTTCTTGTAAGTATTCGACCTTGCTTAAAGCTTGCTTGAATAACCGAGAATGACCTTTACGAACAACACAGCACAAATGATCTTCTTTTAGGAGAGTTGATCGAAATACTTTACTCTGAGGCGCTTCGACATCGATCACTAAATCGACTTTTTCTAGCTGCAGTTCTTCATACAAACGCTCTTCATTAGATGGCGGCTCCATCAATACCACATCAATACTCATGTCTATCAATGACTGATCCAATCGTTGCCGCAACACATGAATTTGTGCCTCATGGCAATAGACTAAAAATCGGTGAGTCGATGTTTTAGGATCAAACTGGTTGATGCCTTGCAGCATTGATTCCACTTCCATTAATGGAGATTGGATACTTTGATACAAATCTTGAGCAAAACGTGTCGGTTTAATCCCTCTTCCTGTTCGGATAAATAGATCGCCTCCTACCTGCTCTTTTAGACGAGCTAAAGCGTTGCTCACTGCTGATTGAGTTAAATCTAATTGCTCGGCCGCTTTGGTTACCGACTCCGTCTGATAGGCTGAAATAAAAACTCTTAGTAGGTTGAGATCAAATTTTCGTTGTATTTTCATTACACCAACCAGAGTTGTGTTTACATAAAGTTCACCCATAGTAATCTCTGGATTTTAGATTGGAAATAGCCAATCATGCATCGAGCGATATTCACACCTATCTCTAGGAGAGACATTTTATGTACATCACCACCACTCCGACAATTGAAGGAAAAAAAATCGTACGTTACTGCGGCATAATTGCAGGCGAAGCTATTTTAGGTGCCAATATTTTTAAAGATATTTTCGCAGGAATACGCGATATTGTCGGTGGACGATCTGCCACCTATGAGCAGGAACTACAAAAAGCAAGGATGATTGCACTAGAAGAGTTGGAGGCTCGAGCTAAAGAATTAGGCGCAAATGCAGTTATCGGTGTTGACCTTGATTATGAAACATTTGGAAAGACCAACGGTATGCTGATGGTATCAGTCAGTGGAACGGCCGTGATTGTGGAATGACCAAACGAGTAAAAGGGGCGAAGATCTGCCCCTTTATAACCTTAACTACTTGAAAGTCAAATAAAGTAGAGTGATTAATCTAACCGCAGGGTTACACCACTGTAGTTACTATAGCCTTTGAGCATCACATGGTAGGTGGTTCCTGGTGTTGCAGAAATTGTGCACTGTTCATTGTTGCCCGATTTGTAAGGGCGACAATCCCACGAAGAAGTGGTTGGTTTGCTGCCGGCTTTGACATACAAATCAGCATCACCTGAGCCCAAACTGATCGAAACTTTAGCGCTGGTTGAGCTTGCGACCGTAAAGGTATAGAAGGCTTCGGAGCTTCGCGTACCTTGTAACCCTATTACTGGTTTGCCTTTTTCTAGCACATTCCCCGTTGGAGGCACTACGCCACAGCTAGCATTTACGCCCACTTGGTTAAAGGCATCAACCACATCCGCTTTGTTATAACCTAAGTCTTGTGCCGCTTTTGCGACGCCACATCCACCTTGGTCAAAGGTACTGTTTGCTGTCCAATATAACTGGTTAGCGACGGTGAACACTTCAAAACCTTTACGAACCGACCAATTGGCTTTGTTGGCTAGCAAATAATACGCGCGATTAAACACACCACTTGAATAGTGAACATTTAATCCATTGTAGTATTGAGAAGCGTGATCGATAGAACGGCCATCTTTTGACGGTTGATCAAAATAACGTAAGCCACCGGAAGATTTGAAAATGTCGCTCCCGACCACCCAGTCAACGCTGCCTTTCATATAAAATTCAGCTGCTTCCCCAGCAATATCAGAGAACGCTTCATTGATACCACCAGACATATTTTGGTAAACAAGCCCTGAGTTCTGCTCGGTAAAGCCGTGGCTCACTTCATGCGCGCTGACGTTGATATCCACTAATGGATAAAATGTATTTTGGCCATCACCAAAGGTCATGGACGATCCGTTCCAGAAGGCGTTTTCATAGTTGCTATCATAATGCACACGCATAGTTAGCTGGAAGGTTAATGGAGTGGTGTTCATCCAGTCTTTGTACATATCGAACACCACTTTACCAAAGTAGTGTGCATCATTAAGCGGTGAATAAGCGCCATTAATCGCTTTGTAATCGTTGTAATTACTCGCGTCGGTACATGAATAGCTGAACGTTGAACCACCCGATGTCGCATGCTTCATATCCACGGTTTTTACAGCGCTATTCACCATGCTACAGGTGTTGCCTACTTTATTTATCACTAACCCTGGGAAATCTGTTCCGTACTGATAAAAACCTGTCTTCTGATTTCCACCAGGTCCAGTACCCGTCGCCTCTGCATGGTTTAACCCTTCCCAAGTTTGTAATACGTCACCAGAGTTCGCATCAATAAAGAAAAATGGCCGTGCAGGCTCATTGGTTGCAACAAAGAAGTCGACTAAATAAACCATTTGAGCTATTTGGTTTTCGTCCAAACGCACCATCAATTGAGCACGCTCGTTTTCTGTAACAAGATCCGCACTCGTCAGTGATGGGTTTTGTTGTTGGTAATGCGTAAGTGCAATACTAACCGCCTGCTTTTGTTCAACTTGTGGTGAAGTGCTTACCACATCAGAATCAATTTGCTGCGCCATCATGCCGTAAACTTGGCCGATACCTTTCTCAGTTTGCGTTGCTACGACTGACGTATTAAAGACCGGTAAACCATGATACATCTGCTGGTAACGAACTTTGACTTTACCATTAGGTAGAGTGACGCTTTTTACCACCTGAAAGCCATTTTGTGTTGGCACAATACTGCGAGCCTGCATGGATAAAGTTTGTTCTAGTAGACTTGGATCATCAACCTGCACCATTTTCGCGGCTGATACTGGTAGTGCTGCGCTGATAGAGGCTGCGAGGAATAGCCACTTCATTTGACGTTGTACTTTTTTCATTTCTCAATCCTAGAGAGTTATTATTAGCATCCGCTGACGACTTACATCCAATCAACCACCAGCGACGTGACTGCGAATGGTTCGCTCATTGACAGTGGTTCAAGAAAGATAGTCTTGCCAGTAGCACGGAAAAATAGTGCAAAACGAGCGTCAAATAAAATGGTCACAAAAAAGACAATAGCCAAAATAACTCGAAGATTTTTTATGATAATTAACTTTCATGTCAACAAGATAAACATAAATGATAATTATATGTACATTTAATAGTGCACATAACTATCAATATATTTTTTACTTGAAATTGAAAAAAGGCAGCCCATGCTGCCTTTCAAAAACCAGGAAGAGTTAATAGGTTAATAGAGTTAAAACTTATAACCAGCGCCTATCATAAATACCCAAGGGTCAATGGTCACATCAGTTCTCTGCTCGACACCTTGATACTTATAAGTCGCTTCAGTTTCAATATCGGCATACCAAACTGACGCATTCAAAAACCACTGTTCGTTGAGCATATAATCAAAACCAGCATTGGCCGCTAAACCCCAAGAATCTTTGAGTTTGAGATCCGTTAAGGATGCACCACTTCCCGTACTGTTAAAACCTTCATCGAAGAACATGGTGTAGTTAATGCCCGCTCCAACATAAGGACGGAATTTCGATGACGCTTCACCAAAGTAGTATTGCAACATAAAAGTCGGCGGTAGATGTTTTGTTTCAGCAATGTCACCTAAGTTCAAAAGATTGGTTGAAATAGTATGGCTAAAAGGTGTCGCCGCTAACACTTCAAAGCTAATATTGTCGGTGATCATATAGCCTATTGTTAAGCCAAGCTGAACGTTTGAGTCCACAGCAAGCTCTTCATTTGAGCCTAAAATACCATCGCTGCTATCATTGGGCACCACAGCGGCAAGACCGGCACGCACAATAAAGTCACCTTCTTTGTGGGCAAAAACATTCGTAGAAACAAGAGCAGAAAGCACGGCAAGGCCGCAAAGTGTTTTTTTCATTGTGATTTCCTTTTTGTAGGGCGGGGTAATAGTTTTTATTTGCGCGCACAGTAGCACATAAAAACCACACTTTTTTGATGGAAATCAATTTGTAAAATTTATCGCCGATCAGCTTACAACTCTGCAACCTTGATCACTTTTCTAGGCATAAAAACACACAGTCATGTAATGCGTTTTTTATGTGCATCACACCTAGCCTAACGTTGAAATGGCTTTGTTATTTATGGTTAAAAACTGACAGTATTGGTAAGAAATAGTAATAGCGTTTTATTGTCAGAAAATATCATCATAATTTATCACGCACCTAACAGAGCTTGACGGACTCCTCACACCACAATTGTTAATATGAACTCCTCAGATTAACCCCTTCTGCTTTTCTAAAAACAAAGGACAACTCAATGAAACGATTTCTTTTACCTCTATTTGGTGTGCTCGCGTTAGCGGGGTGTGATCAACAAACACAAACAGAAAGTACTAAGGCTCTAGAGCCCACCGTGATGGTGGCGGAAACAGATGCCGTACCGTCACCCATCTGTGCAAGCGAGTTGATGCCGGGAGGTTGGCAAGCGACAGAAATTACCGACGAAGCTAAAGAAGCGTTGAAGAGCGCTTTAGCACAAATGGAGAGCAATGCACAATTAAAAGACATTATCGATGTCCGCTCACAAGTAGTTAACGGGGTGAATTATGCCATTGAGTTTGAAATGGATGATGGCAGCATTTGGAATGCGATAATCTATCGCAGTTTAGAAGGTGATTACTCGTTAACCCAACCAGCAAAACAAGGCAAATTGTGTGAATAACCTCATCTCATAAGCCATTATTAAACCAGAGTTAGAGAGCAAAAAGAGGCCATGGCCTCTTTTTACTACTCGATACTATAGCTATTTAATACTATCGCCATACGCCCCATTCACCCGTAGTTCCGGGCTCTTCATTTTTTGTCCACCACTGCGCGGTCCAAGTTTGCTGATTGTGCATAACGACATCACCGGACGTATAAATTTTAGTCGCATTCCAAGCATTATCGGGAACAGGTGGCTGTGGCGTTTCCTCTTTTAGCAAAGAAAGCTGATAACTGTAAGTCGCGTTTGGAGCAAATACACGGTTAGCATATACATTCTGGCTATCGTACATATAGTGATTCATTTCTTGGTGCCAAATACCAATAAACCACTCCCCTTTTTTCACTTGGTTAAACTGACCTGCCATTTCCGCTGGCCACGTTGCTGTATTATTGGCTGAAATCGCTAAGCTGATATCGGTCGTTTCATTGCCATTGGCATCGAAGGTACGCAAGCGAACCATATCGCCAGATTCAACAGGACCAAAACCTTGTGAAAGATAACCACCAAGATCGCTGAGATTCTGCGCAGGTTCTGATGGGTCTGTCGGATCCGTTGGATTTGATCCACCACCGCTAAAACTAATATCACTGCAGTTATAAAAACCTTCGCCCGCGGCATCAATACGTTGCCAGCGGGTATAAAGCACTGCATCACCACTTCTATCGGCAGGCAGGGTAATCTTTATGCGATATTTTTTATCCGTCCCCACTGTGATATTACCTTTGGTATCAATAAGATCCAGATCATCCCAAGTTAATGGGGCCTCACCGGTATAAGTCGGTTTAGAGAGATAAAACTCCCAATAAGAGGGGTTATGTGGCGCGGTAGCATTAAAGACTAATTCGATTTGTTGATTAGCGTCTAAATTCACGGCCGTTTTTTGCCAATGAGGTGAAGCAACATCTAACCCTGCTTTCGCGTTGCTGCCTGCGGAACACAACAAGCCGTCGCGAACAACAGCTTGAACATGAGCCATATCACGATAATTTGCCACATTGGCCGCCACTTCATTGCGTTGTACAAAAGGATAAGCTCCAGACTGATCAAAAGCCGCTTGGCATGCTGCATTAGGGATCGTATTACTCCAGAAACCACCATCTAGGTAACAGGTATTTTGCCGCGCGCTCGGAAATTCAACCCAACCATGAGCTTGTGCATGAGCAGAAAGCAATCCGCTCAATGAAAGCAAACCCAACACACTGACTTTATTAATATTATTCATCATTCTTCCTTTTTGTATTATTAACATCAATGCCACAGAACGACACTCTGTAACACATGAATTGCCAATCAAAGCTAGCAAGAATTATCAATAGACAGTGTCAAATCTGGGTAGGAATACTGGACTATTTGCTTATTTTGCCACTCTCTTTCCAATCAAAAAGGATATGAATCATTGAACTCACAGTGAGTTTCGAGTGACTTCATGGTTTAACAATTTTTGCCAACTTTCCTTATCTGCGATTTAATTGACGACAAAACAACCAAAAACAAACATCTCGCGAACAAAAATGAAAACGATTACATCTCAATTTAATGGCACTAACCATGAAAAAATGAAAACTAATCATTTGTTTTTATGCACAAATTAATTCCCTTGTAACATTTGTCACAGAAATACATTTAGTTGCACACGACAATGCCGTTCTCTTTCGAATGAAACATTTTTTATCGTTCGAGCTTTAGAACCATCGCACTACAATAATGAGGTCAACTATGTTTGGTATCTTTAAACCCCAAGCGCATATCGAGAGGCTCGCTACTGAGCGGCTCGATAGCACTTATAGCCGCTTGCGCTGGCAGTTATTCATCAGTATTTTCTTCGGCTACGCAGGCTACTACCTTGTTCGTAAGAACTTTAGTTTGGCGATGCCTTATTTGATTGACCAAGGTTTTAGCCGCGGTGATCTCGGGGTAGCTCTTGCCGCCGTATCGATTGCTTATGGCCTATCTAAATTTTTAATGGGGAGTGTTTCTGACCGCTCTAACCCACGCTACTTCTTAAGTGCAGGCCTTTTAATGTCTGCGTTAGTAATGTTCTGTTTCGGTTTTATGCCGTGGGCAACAGGCAGCATTACTGCGATGTTTATTTTGCTGTTCTTAAACGGTTGGTTCCAAGGTATGGGCTGGCCTGCTTGTGGCCGTACCATGGTTCACTGGTGGTCACGTAAAGAACGTGGGGAAATTGTTTCTGTATGGAACGTAGCCCACAACGTCGGCGGTGGCTTAATTGGTCCCCTTTTCTTGTTTGGTCTTTGGGCATTTAACGATGACTGGCGCGCCGCATTTTACGTTCCTGCCTTTTTTGCAACCTTAGTTGCCATTTTCATTTGGATGACGCTGCGCGATACGCCGCAATCTTGTGGTTTACCACCGATTGAAGAGTATAAAGATGACTACCCAGACGACTACGATAAATCTCATGAGAATGAGATGACCGCGAAGGAAATCTTCTTTAAGTACGTTTTCTCTAACAAATTGTTGTGGTCTATCGCTATTGCCAACGCTTTTGTGTATCTCATTCGTTATGGCGTATTGGACTGGGCTCCTGTTTATTTGAAAGAAGCTAAAGAGTTCACCGTTGATAAATCTTCTTGGGCGTACTTCTTGTATGAGTGGGCAGGTATTCCGGGAACGCTATTGTGTGGTTGGATATCCGACAAAGTATTCAAAGGCCGTCGTGCACCTGCGGGCATCTTATTCATGGTTCTCGTTACTTTTGCGGTACTCATTTACTGGTTTAACCCTGCCGGTAACCCAGGTATCGACATGGCGGCTCTTATTGCGATTGGTTTCTTAATTTATGGCCCAGTAATGCTGATTGGTTTATACGCACTGGAACTGGCTCCGAAAAAAGCGGCAGGTACCGCAGCAGGTTTAACAGGTTTATTTGGTTATCTCGGCGGCGCAGTAGCGGCAAATGCAGTATTGGGTTACACCGTTGACCACTTTGGTTGGGATGGCGGCTTTATGATCCTAGTCGCTTCATGCGGTATTTCTATCCTTTGTCTGCTGTATGCCTACATTGGCGAGCGTGCTCACCATAAAGAAAAAGACAGACTTGCGGAAGAAAAAGCGTCAACGCCATCATAAATCTGACACCTAAATGTGTTGAATTTGCGTTACGCACTGTTCACTTTGAATCAAAACTCTCCCCCTGCAACGTCAGGGGGAATTTTTAAGGATAACAATATGAAACTGACACTACTCGCACTTTCCATGGCTACTTTAGCCAGCTCGGCGTGGGTTCAAGCAGAACCATTGGTGATAGCCCATCGCGGCGCTTCCGGTTATCTGCCTGAACATACCCTTGAAGCCAAAGCGCTTGCTTACGGCATGAAGCCTGATTTTATTGAACAAGATGTCGTGATGACCAAGGATGACCAATTGGTGGTTCTGCACGATCACTATCTTGACCGCGTCACTGACGTTGCGGAGCGTTTCCCTGACCGCGCACGTGGTGATGGCCGCTATTACGCCATCGATTTTACGCTGGCAGAGATCAAAAGCCTGCGCGTAACTGAAGGTTTTAATATCGATGACAAAGGCAATAAAACCGCTGGTTTCCCCAACCGTTTCCCTCTTTGGAAATCAGACTTCACCGTCCCAACCTTAGCGGAAGAGATCGAGCTGATCCAAGGGCTGAACAAAACGCTCGGTTACGATATTGGTATTTATCCAGAAATCAAAGCGCCTTGGTTCCACCGCCATGAAGGTAAAGACATCAGTAAAGCGGTACTGAAAATGCTGAAGGAATATGGTTACGACAGTCAAGAGTCGAACGTTTATCTGCAATGTTTTGATCCTATCGAGCTAAAACGCATTAATGATGAACTGCTTCCAGCAATGAACATGGACCTCAAACTGGTTCAATTGATGGCCTACACCGATTGGAATGAGACCATGATCTATGATGGCGACCAAGCACAGCCATACAGCTATGATTGGATGTTCGAAGCAAACGGCATGAAGCAAGTCGCCACCTACGCCGATGGCATTGGCCCGTGGAAACCTATGTTGGTTGACGACGCTTCAACCAAAGAAAACATCATCATCAAGCCATTGATGAAAGCCGCTAAAACCGCCGGATTAGTCGTTCACCCTTATACCTTCCGCGCAGAACCCGATCGCATTGCACCTTATGCCGACAGCTTTGATGGGATGCTCGATGTGTTCTACAACACTGTAAAAGTAGATGGTTTATTTACTGACTATCCCGATAAAGCAGTGGAGTTTTTGCATTCAACTCGCTAAGTAAGCGTGATTAACCTTACCACTTTGGCACGCTTCATCCCCAGTATCATCATGCTGGGGATGTTATTTTTGGTGACTTAATGCCTTCACCACCTTAAGCACATGCTTATTTAAGTTACTGGCTTCCCAAAGCACCGCAATTTGGCTGTTAAAAGGCATCTCCTCGATGGGAGTGATCACGGCAGAATCATCGATATGTTCAGCTAGTGATTGGGGCACAACAGCTACACCAAATCCCGCCTGAGCCATTGCAACCATCGACCTCAACTGCGGAGCCGAAAAACGTTGATCGACACGGATTCCTACATCGTCAAACAGCGCTTTCATACCATCATGTAATGCTGGCCCCGTTTCACGAGGAAACAACAACACGTGCTCATTTTTTAACTGAACTAAAGTAAGGCGATCTTTTTCAGCCAAGGGATGCCCTAAAGGGATCACCGCGACAAAAGGCTCTTCAAATAAAACCACCCGCTGTAAAGACTCACTGGCATAACAAGGTAAACGCACCAATGCTATATCCAACTGCTTAGCTTTCAACAGCTCAACCAACTCTGGCATCGCTTGCTCAACCGCGGTGAGATTCACGTTTGAAAAACTGTCCCTTATCTCCCGCACTCGGGATAATATTTGGGTATTCATCGCAACCGAAGTCGCAAAGCCCATCCGCACTTCATTTTTTTCTCCACGCGCCAGCTGTTTTACTTTCGCCTTCGCTCGATCCACATCATTTAAGATGGTGACCGCATCGACATAAAACATTTGCCCAGCCTCGGTCAGCTCTACCCCACGTGGTAAACGCTTGAATAACAGCGTATCGAGCTCGTGCTCCAATTTCTTTATCTGCTGACTCAACGGTGGTTGAGCAATACCTAACACTTCAGCCGCTCGTGTGAAATGGCGCGTTTGTGCCACCGCCACAAAATACTTGAGATAGCGAAACTCCATATCTTTTCCATATAGAAATAAATCTTATTTATATTGGATTTAGCCACGTGGAGAAGTCAATCTAAATATACACTTTATTGCATAAATGGTTATTCTCATGCGTGGATTCTACACTCCGCTTTGTGCTTGTTCTCTCGATGTAGCAAAAGAGTTTGCTGAATATCATCATGTAACGGGGGATGGAGAGATTTACCAAACTTCGTTGATGAGTGCGTTGATTGCTGGCGTTTATGAAGGCGCAACAACGGTTGAACAACTGCTGCAACATGGCGATTTTGGCTTGGGCACATTCAATCAATTAGACGGTGAACTGATCGCGTTTGATAAAGAGGTTTTCCAATTAAAAGCCGATGGTTCGGCTAACCCCGCACACTTAGCGCAGCAAACCCCCTTCGCCGTCATGACTTTTTTCTCTCCTGATGTCGAAGTTCCTATCACCTCTAAAATGTCTCGTGCTGACATTCATCATCTGATTGATGATCTAGTACCCAGTGACAATATTTTCTGCGCAGTACGCATTGACGGTTTATATCAGTTTGTCAGAACGCGTACCGTGCCGCGTCAAACTCGCCCATTTCGCCCAATGTTGGATGTTGTAAAAGAGCAGCCCACATTTAATTTCACCTTCAAACAAGGCGTTATCGCCGGTTTTAGAAGCCCGCAGTACACCACAGGTATTAACGTTCCGGGGTATCACGAACATTTCATTACCGAAGATAGAAAAGGCGGTGGCCACATACAGGACTACTCTATTTCGTCGGGCTTTTTACAAATTGGCAAAGTATCGCGTTTGGTAATTGATACCCCGACTTCGCTAGATTTCCTTAAAGCCAACCTAGCTCCCAATGACATCCGAACCGCGATTGAAAAAGCGGAAAAATAGCGCTGAACAGGAGAAAAAGAATTGAATTGAAAAAAGCCGCCAGATAGCACCACCACTTCGTGAAGAAGTGTCAACGTCAGTCAACAATAAGGGTATAAAAATGAATACAAAACCTACCACTAGAAACGGCGCTCAATTAATCGCTCAACAGCTGGAATCTTTGGATGTCCGCTATATTTTTGGCATTCCGGGGGCCAAAATTGATCGGTTATTTGACGCCATTGAAGACACCAATATTCAAATGATCCCAGTGCGTCACGAAGCCAATGCGGCCTTTATGGCCGGCGTCATCGGCCGTTTAACTGGCAAAGCCGGAGTCACCATGGTGACCTCAGGCCCGGGCTGTGGCAACTTGGTTTCAGGGGTTGCCACTGCCAATTCAGAAGGTGACCCGCTGGTCGCTATCGGCGGCGCGGTCAAACGAGCAGATCAACAAAAGCAAACGCACCAGAGTATGGATACCGTCAGTATTTTCCGCTCTATCACAAAATCCAGTGCAGAAATTCAACATGTTGATGCCGCTAGCGAAGTGATGGCCAATGCCTTTCGCACAGCAGAATCAGGCCGGCCGGGGGCGTGTTTCGTTAGCATTCCCCAAGATGTGTTATCCGACCACACTCTCACCGATATTATTGTTCCCTCACGTAATGTTCATTCAAGCCAAGCCAGCCCAGAAGCGATCGAAGAAGCCATTACCCGAATCGAGCGGTCACAGCGCTGCGTCGTTTTACTCGGCTTACACGCCAGTCGCGCTGAAAATGCTCAAGCCATCAGCCGTTTTTTGCGCACCACTCAACTGCCTGTAGTCGGAACCTATCAAGCCGCTGGGGCAGTTGATATTAACTATTATCACCATTTCGCTGGCCGCGTAGGTTTATTTAACAATCAGCCCGGAGATGTATTGCTGCAAGATGCTGACCTGATTGTCACTATTGGTTTTAACCCCATCGAGTACGACCCAGAGCTTTGGAACGCAAAACAGTCCCCAATCATCCACTTAGACATTGAACCAGCAGAGTATCAGCTCAATTACCAACCTTGTGTGGAAATTGTCGGCAATATCGTTCAATCACTGGATGATATGATCGATTGTGTCACCAATTTCGCACGCCTCTCTCCCAAAGCCTTATCGATTTTAGAGGAAGTGGCACAACAGCGGCAGATAATAAAATCCTATCCTACTCGTCAATCTCAGCATGGGTTTCATCCATTAACCTTAATCAAAGCGATGCAATCCATTATTACCCCAGACACCACCTTGTGTCTGGATATGGGCAGCTTCCATATCTGGATTGCGCGCTATTTAAGCTGTTTTCGCGCCCGTCAAATGCTGATTTCAAATGGTCAGCAAACCATGGGCGTTGCCCTACCTTGGGCGATTGGTGCAAACCTGCTTAAACCCAGCACCAAAGTGGTCTCTGTTTCTGGTGATGGCGGCTTCATGCAATCAAGCATGGAGTTAGAAACTGCCGTCCGCCTAAAATGCAACATTGTACATATCATCTGGGTCGATAACGCCTACAACATGGTCGAGATACAAGAGATGAAAAAGTATCAACGCCCGTCCGGAATAAAATTTGGCCCGATAGACTTTAAAGCGTATGCCGAATCATTTGGCGCGCAAGGCTTTGCCGTGACCGAACGTCATCAACTGATGCCTATGCTGCATCAAGCCATGGAAACTCAAGGACCTGCTGTCATCGCTATCCCCGTTGATTACAGCGACAACTACAAGTTGATGCTACCCAGAACACAAGAAAATCGAGATCCAATTTTTGAGCATATCGAAGGAGAAACAATATGAATGGTTTAACCCATAAAGTCGCTTTAGTCACGGGTGCCGCCAACGGCATCGGCTTTGCGATAGCACAACGTTTATATGATGAAGGGGCCAATGTAGTACTGGCCGACTGGAATGAAGAGCAACTCGCCACCGCCATCGAAGCTTTTGACTCAACACGCGTCGCGGCGCAAGTGATTGACGTCTCCGATCCTAAAAAAGTAAAAGCCATGATCGATAACGCCGTATCACGCTTCGGTAAGCTCGACATTTTAGTCAACAATGCGGGCATCCACATCCCCGGCTCCGTCTTAGAAAGCAGTGTTGAAGATTGGAAGAAAATATCAGCGGTGAATATTGATGGCGTCGTGTATTGCTCTAAATTTGCCTTACCTGAACTGCTAAAAACGCAGGGGGCCATAGTCAACACCGCTTCAGTCTCTGGCTTAGGTGGCGACTGGGGTGCCGCATTTTACTGCGCCAGTAAAGGCGCGGTAGTCAACCTCACTCGCGCCATGGCGTTAGACCACGGTGCCGCTGGCGTGCGAATTAACGCCGTGTGCCCAAGCTTAGTTAAAACCAATATGACCAATGGTTGGTCGCAAGAGATTAGAGATAAATTTAACGAGCGCATCGCACTAGGACGCGCCGCAGAACCGAGCGAAATTGCCGCCGCAGTGGCCTTTTTAGCCAGTGACGATGCATCATTTATCAATGGTGTCAATTTACCCGTCGATGGTGGCGCTACCGCTTCCGACGGCCAACCTAAAATCGTTTAACCACGAAAACTCAGCCAGTACCCAAACCATTTTCCGTGCTGGCTGATATTTTAAAACCGCATAATTCAAAACAAGCCCCATAAACCTTTCAGCCCTAAAAGGCCTCCTTTTCCACAATTAGTACAACTCCTACAAACACGAAACTAATTGGGGAGGGTTAGGGTGGAGTGTTTCTTGGTTGCTGGCAGCACCCCCTCCTAACCTCCCCCTTAAAGGGGGAGGAACAGAACGGTATCAGCTTCCACTCTGGAGCATATAATTGGACAGAAGCGAGTTAGGGATTGCGCCCAAAAGCGTCTACTTCAGATAAGTAGAGATTGGGGTAGAAGGAAAAAACTCTAGTAATTCGCGATCATACTACGGTACTTCACGCATACCGAAAGATTGAACAAGGCAAAGCCAACTCATAAAATTGAGTCAACGTGAACCGTCATGAGATTCAGCACTTTAAGGACAATTCCGTCCAGTGCGTTTTTTTAAAATCAACGTGAGGTCGCCGTAATGACACAACCCCCAAACAGCAATGCCGCCCTGCTTATCGTGACACTGCCAGAGATGCTCGCGCAGCTATATCCCTACTTGGAATTGTTGCTGGCGTGCGCCCACTGACTAAGGAAAAGGCCGAGGCGGTCATGCCGCCTCGGTATTTCCCCAGCAAATAGTATGGTGCGGCTAATATCACATGACCACTGTTGCTGGCACAAGTGGCGACTCCGCCATGAATGAGCCTGGGACACAACTGTTTAGATTCCCAAAACGTAGGGGCTAAGTCAGTGTGGCTCAGCCCTTTGGTTTAATCCAGAATAGGGTAATCTGGCTGTATGTGGGCCTCCTCCCACAGCGGGTGGCCTGTATTCACGGGTAAAGGTTGCGGTTCGATATTCACATTGCCCCAAACACCGCCTTTGAAGTTATTGGAGAAACTCATGACTTCACTGCCAATATCCAGCACGACCGGATTGGGCGCTTGGCCGTGCTCGGGGACTGTATAGTGCAGCGTAAGGGATTTCGGCTCGCCTTCAAGAAATCGTGTCAACATCTCCGGGAGTTGCTCGGGTAAGAGGTAGCACTGCTCCAGCGCTGGGCACAGCAGGTAGATCTGATTCAGGGCAATTTGCAGCGTCGAAAGGGTAAGGACATTGTCGAGTGTGGCATGGATACGCAGTTTCCACGTCTTATTGTGCTCGTCGCGCCAGCGCCCGAAAAAAGCATCGGACTGGTGGAGGAAGACCGCACTGGGGCTAATGGCAACCTTATAGTCGGTCTCTGAGTTATGCTCCAGCCTCTCTTCCCCCTGATTGCGGGGTGACAGGAACAAGCCATGGCGGCGGATGTGATCCATCGCCAACTGTTCAGGATTGCACTGCTCAAAGCGCTGGGTCTCGGTGATCCGTACCCGGGGTGTAACCCCACAAAGTTGGCTCAGGTAGTCAGCCATAGCCTCGGCATCGGCCTGTATGTCACGGCGCCCCATGGCCTCACGCAGTCGCTTGGTCCACTCCAAATAGACCTCACAGAGCTGATCATTGATATGGTTATTCGGTCGGATGATTAGCACCTGATACATGCTTTTGTTATTCCGGTGGGTCTCGTCCAGTGTGAGGCGCAGCTCCTCCAGCTTCAGCTTGTCGATGGCCGCTCGCAGGGCGTGCTTGGCCTTGTAGTCCTTTCGGAACAGGCTGTGTTTAGGGTAGCCGAGTAAGGCGGCTGTTTTCTCTCGGCACTTGCCGTCATTGAGTGGGGTGCCCAGTTGGGTTTCACTAAAGTGGCGGACAAGGGCCATTAGATCGGCAAAGCCATCGGCTTCGGTCAGGGCCAACTCACGGAGCTGTTGCTGAGGGCGACGTAGATTACCCTTGCGGGTTGGTTTTTGGGGAGTACTAGTATGTAGTTGTTTCATAGAGATCTCCATCGAAACAGTCGCTGAATTGCTATGAGATGCTCGCTCGATTCATCCTAGCGTCAGCTTGGTTTCGTTGGGAAATAAGCTATGAAATACCTAACGCGAGACGCATTAGTACACTTCGGAGGTCTTACACATGCCTAAAGCATGTCGCAGTTTGCCTTGCCCTTCAACGGGCCTCCACAGGGGAGTAAGCGAGAGACAGGTCGTTCGCACCAGTGCTAACACACACCAACTGCTAACGACCTAAAAGGCTGAGTCGGGGGCCAACAACCTTAATCGTAAAGTAGGTTCTGGGGTGATGTCAAGAGGGCTGAAAGCCTTGCGGCCGAGCCCGTGATTTCTTAGGTGAAGTCGAATATGCGGTGTCAGATCTTGCATTGTGGATTTAACGCCTACATGGAAGACTCTTTCTCACTACAAAAATTTGGTTTCGGTAAAGCCACTTCTGGCTCACTTTGGGGCAGAAACGTGCTAGAGCGGTTCGGCCTAGCAAGAGTATGGACATTTTCGTGTTACGAATAGGATCAATATGCATTCGACTCGGATGAAAAAATATATGGATAACATCTATACTCATGTTCAATGCTACGGAACCACTACAAGGACTGCAACAGGCGTTAGCTATTAAGCTAGCGCCTTTATCTTTAACTATTTTATATTGGACTCGAAAACACGAACTAACTCTTTTACTTTGACAATACAGTTATTGGCTACACATCCGTATTTTTCATTGTATTTAATCAAGGAAACCAAATATGACCGATAACCTTTTATCTTATTTTGTAACTGGTCATCAGAGTACTGGATGTAGAAGTTTATGTTTTCGCCGTATGTTCTTTTAAATTTGTTATAGTTCAACTGAAAAATATTCTCCATGATATAGACAGAATCTCTATTTTTTCTTAAAAGTGCAGATAGTTTTTTTAAGTGTTTTAGTTTTTTATCAGAGAGTCTAATTGAACCAATGGGATCTTGTTTGTAAACATTAAAGAACAGGTTTTTCTTTAACTTGGTATTCTGAATTACATACCCATTAAGCGATATAGTATTCTCTACTGCCTTTCTTTTTCTTTTTTTTAACTTAAGAGAAAGAGTGGAGACAAATATAGAGATGTCTCTTTCAAACTGCTCAGAATGGAGGTATCGACTCTTGTTCGATGAAAAAAGCATATCATCTGCATATCTACTGTATACAATCCCTTTATCTTCACACAGTTTCTGGATCAAAATATCGATTCTTCTAAAAATTATATTAGAAACGACAGGGGAAGACGAAAAGCCAATAGGAAGTATTTCTTTTCCTTTTATGTCATCATCGTCGAAATTATTATTAACTTTGTGAGTAATAGACATATAAGCAATGTCTAATGCCGAGTATTTTGCACCTTTTTTGTCATCACTGAAGTACTGACTCAGGAGGTTTTTAACTTCCAACACAGATATGGAGTGGAAAAACTTCTTTATATCGAGTCTTAAAAAGTAATAACCACTGATGTGTGGTCTTAGAAAGTCATAATAAGACTTACCAGGGACAAAACCGCAAGCAGAAGAGTTTACAGGAATCTTGGATAGAACAAACCTTGTAATTCTATCATTTACGATTTTGTGATCAGAATCTTTTAATATCTCGAAAAATATATCAGCCCCAGACTTTCGTTCAATGACACTGGTAGAAAAATCATCTAATAGTGCTACATTACCTTTTAGAATGGCGTTATTAAAGAATTCATCACTAACTTTTTTATTCATTATATTGCTTCAACCCGATACAAAAGAACACTATTACACCGTAGGTGTGTACTATCAGACACATTAATCAGCGCGACCAGATTAGTAACTATTGGGACTGTACTCAAAGTTACTGGAAGACGAACTCCCAGAAACAAAGAGAGGGAGGGGCAAGCCCTCAGATACTCGTGAAAACTCATATCTCCCCTCTACTATCGGGTTGAAGCATACGAATAATATCATAAAGCTCAGGGAAGTAAACCTTGAAGGTACTTCCAAATGTCTGATTTTTATGCAAAGATTGAGTTTCTATATATTCAACGGCATAGTTAATAAAGTTAGTTGTCCATCCGTCTGTTTTCTCGAGATCTTTATTTTTAACAGTGGCTTGCTCTAGTAAACCCATTAGCAATTTAGCGTGTCTAGATGTGTATCTTAGGTTTCCGTTTACTTTATTACCTTTTTGCATGGTTTGTTTGTACGCTTCAACATTAAAGTGACTATAGTCAGTAAGAGCTTTAGACTTTCCATTGAAAATAACTCGTATATAATCAATTAACATATCTTCGGTTATGAACTTACTATTATTAATCCTAGTTATAATTGATTGAGTATTAGTGCCATACTTTTTGTCTAACCAACCATATAGAATCTCAGCACTGCTTTTCTGAATTAGACATCCTTCCAAAGTTGTTCTATTAATGTAGATATTTTTTTCCAATAAGCGTTTTTTTACGGCGGAAAAAATTTTATCAAAATCACTTTCCTTTAAGAAATCTTGTTTTGTAGGATCAACCTTAAGATTCTTTTTATCATACGACAATAAATATTTAACATTCTCCATTTTGTCTTTGTGTTTTTTACTAAATCCGAGTTTGTATTTATTAAACTCAGCCTCTAAAGTCTTCTTCCAGAAGTTAAAATAATTACCGTTTTTTTGTAGTTTCAATTCAAAACTATTCGGTTGACCTTTAACTGATATAGCCTTATCAGCATCAAAGAGAAACATGTAGGGGATCGCGGAGTTAGAGTAAGAAGGGTTAACTCTCTCCCCAATGACATTACTACTACTCTTATATATATCGATATTTCTTAGATGTGGAAAGTGCTCTGATAGCCTCATATTGCCAAATACTTCTAATTCGCTTTCCCCCTCAACAAATAGAATATAATCACTAAAAAATAATCTAGCTTCATTATCGCTAAATGTGTTAATAAAGCTTTCACTATCATACGTTGAATTTAGAGTATGAATCGATGTTGTTGAGTCACTTCTCTTTTGAAAACAAAATACTCGTTGATAATCACGAAATTTCTTGATTATCTCTTTTACAATATTTGGTGAATACGTAGTCAAAAACACTCTTGGTCTTGTTACTTTATGATCACGACCGTTATTGTACTTATAGCTGTTATAGATATCGTGAATTAACACCTCATTCATTTTTGGATGAAGCCCAAGCTCAGGTTCGTCAATAAATACAAACGGTGTTATATACTCCCTTCGCGAAATTGTAATTAATATTTTTAAAAACGTCTTAATGAAATGAAATGAAATGAATTTGTACCATCTGAGTGATATTTAAGATCATTTTCATCTATCTCAAATCGATATCCTTTTAAGCCCGCCTTAATATAGCTTAATAATTTTTCTTTTTGTGTGCTCGGTTTGGTAGAAATCGTGCTATTTAGTTCGGATATATAGTTTTTATATGAACTTTCACCATCAGCGTTAATGGACTTGTCAAAAAAGTCAATTATAGTTTGATCATCTATTTTTGACAGATTGAATGACTTCAATCGTGATATAAGATCCCATAAGCTATCCCATTCATGTAGATCCATATGCCTAGGTTCAATATGGAAAAAAGGGAAAAGGTATAAAATCAGATTTAGCGTCTGCTTATCATTTGTTGACCACTTTACCTTTCCATCGTTATATATATTCAACGTTAACGTATAAGTAGTATGGTCGTTATCGTATCGCATCAATGTAAACATACTTCGTTTATGCAATGGAACGAGTTTTCTAATGATGAATGCGAAATACGTGTTGGTTGGTTGCTTCCTAGCGATTCTAAAGATTCTAGTCATATCAAAGGTTATTGATATCGAACCTTTATATGAATAGTTTGAGTTGAGCTTGGGCGGCAACTCTTCTTTTCCTTCTAATTTGTTGTAAAAAAACTTTAAGACTTTAAGTAAATTAGATTTACCTACATTGTTCCTACCAACAATACAGTTCATATCATTCAAGTTATTGACGACCAGTTCATCGAATGATAGTAAATTAGTAATTTTGATTGCTTGTACAGTCATAATACACTCGAATATATTTTTATTCACTATATCATGATCTTAGAGCTTTTTCTCCACTCAAGAACCTATACAAAGGGAGTTTAGGCGCTAGAGAGTAATGTATCAATAGTGGGCGGGGATTTTTGTTCTATGAGTCCAAAGTGAATTTATGCTTTCACAGCAATATCCAATTTCCTATGTATGAATGATGTGGTAGACAAAACATCTAAAGCATCTTGTTCGCTCATTACCCAGTACATTTTGGGTGCATGAGCAACTGGGTTGCGTACTGCCCCAAAAAGTCCAACAAGCATATTGCTAAAGCCTTTCTGTTCGCTTATTTCTGTTTCTGTAGTTAAAGAGTTGATTTTTAGTACAGGATTTTTAACAGAAAATGCTGTATTTACGAGTTCAGCACCATCAGTTGTTAATAGGGACATATCCCGAATTCTTTGCGCTATACCTTTTATGGCTTCTAGAGCTGCATGAAAGTAGTTTTCATCGAGTAATTCAGCACGGCAATACTTAAACACTTCAGTGTGAGCACCTCTATCTTCAAGCTTTACTCTTAGCGCTCCAGCTCTCTCTCTTGCTCCTTTAAGGGTCGTCTCTTTGTCTGTTCGGATAGTTTTTCCATCCTCTCGGACATGAAAACCAGAGAAAGACAGAACCACATTCAGCTCAGACCGACGCCATTCAAATTTTTCTTTATCACGAGCATAGTTAACAGGATTCAATGCACGATTAATAAACATAATTAGATGGTTACCAACTTGATACGTATTTTGAGCACTGACTAAAGCGTTAAACAACCTCTTCCATTTGGTCATCGTTGGGCTGATATCAAGGATTTTGCAATCCTGAATTAAATATCCTAACTCTGCTCCTGTTAAGCCTCTTTCAGTGTCAGCAAGCACTCGGCAAGCTGCCTCTAAAGTTTGTGCATTGAATGGTTCAATTCGTTCCATGACTTTGTCTGTATAATTTCATTTGATCAACTTGTTTTATAATCTGCTATTAGGAAAAGTAGGTCAAGAACTGGCGCGAGAGATTAGTCATAGATCTGGAGCTAGCGCATTTTGGGGCAAAAGTGTTTTAGTAAGCCATACCAATCATAATAAATGGCACACTCTCAACGCTCACGAAACTAATTCCCTCCCCTTTTAGGGGGAGGAACAGAACGGTATACGACCGAAGACATCCTTTACATAAGTCACACTCAAAAATAGTGTGAAATAGTCAAATAGCGGGCGCGGATGTGCTCTATCAGCAAGCGGACTTTATTCGGGGGTTGGCGAGTAAAGGGATACACGGCGTATATACCCAATTTTTTGCCCACTTGTTCCGGGAAAATATCCACTAGTTGGCCGTTACGAAAATCATGATAAACCAAACAGCGCGGTACATAAGCAATGCCGTGGCCGCCTAAAGCCGCTTTTCTCAGTGCCGTGGCATTATCCGTAGAAAAGCAGCCCGAGACTGTGACAATGTAGTTTCCTTTGCGACCTTTAAATTCCCACTCGCTCGCGCCTGTGGTTTGGTAGGCATATTGAAAGCAGTTGTGGTTGACTAAATCTTCCGGTTTTAACGGTTTTCCATTTTTCGCAATATAAGAGGGAGAAGCGCACACAACCCACTGTGAGTCTAAAATATGCCGCGCAATTAAGCTTGAATCTTCCAAATAACCAGTGCGGATCACTAAGTCAAAACCTCCTTCCACTAAATCAACAAAACGGTTATCAAGCGACATGTCCACCGTTAAGCCGGGGTGTAAATTGCAAAATTCCGCAACCGCGTCGGCCAATATTAGATCGCCTGATATGGTGGGTACCGACATTTTGATGTGGCCGCTGACATTTTCACCAAACCCAGCCACCGCATCGACGGCTTCTTGAGTGGCAAGCTTCACATTTTTCGCACCCTGTAACAGTGCCTTACCTGCTTCGGTCAGGGTTAATTTACGCGTAGTTCGATATAATAGCTGCACGCCTAACTCTTCTTCTAAACGCGCCATTCTTTTACTAACTACTGAATTTGTAAGGCTATTCTGTTCTGCTACTTTACTAAAACTTCCCAGTTCCATCACTTGTGAAAACAATATTAGGTCGTCTGCTCGCATCTTATTATGTCAATTTTGGAATTAATTATTTTCATTATTTCCCTATATCCATAAAAAATAAAGGAGTAAATTCACCCCGAATTAACAAAAAAATCACAAATATAATAATTTAGCTACCCGACCTGGCCGAAAGGTCTGTAGCCCCTACAGGATGTCTGCTCCTCAACTATCCTACTATTTAGAGCTAGTACGAAGAGCACACTTTACGAGGAAGTATCCAATGAACGAAACCTTACTGGCACTAGTGGCCTTCTCCCCCATTGTGGTAGCAGCGATTCTTTTAGTCGGGCTCAACTGGCCTGCGAAAAAGGCGATGCCCGTGGCCTTTGCATTAACTGTGGCCATCGCCCTCACATTTTGGGATATGTCGGCAAACCGCGTGCTCGCTTCTGTTTTGCAAGGGTTCGGTATCACGATTTCCGTACTCTGGATTGTGTTTGGCGCAATCTTCCTACTCAACACCTTAAAACACACTGGTGCTATCACCACCATCCGTAACGGTTTTACGGATGTTTCGGCTGATCGCCGTGTGCAAGCCATTATCATTGCGTGGTGTTTTGGCTCTTTTATTGAAGGCGCTTCTGGTTTTGGTACACCGGCAGCTATCGCGGCTCCGTTGCTGGTTGCGATTGGTTTTCCTGCGTTGGCTGCCGTATTGATGGGGATGATGATCCAATCCACTCCTGTCTCTTTCGGCGCAGTGGGCACACCCATTATTGTTGGGGTAAACAAGGGGTTAGATACGCACAACATCACCGAAATGCTGATCAGCAACGGTTCAAGTTGGGATGTGTATTTACAGCAAATCACCGCCAGTGTCGCCATCACCCATGCGATAGTCGGTACATTGATGCCAGTATTAATGGCGATGATGTTGACGCGCTTTTTCGGTAAAAACAAAAGCTGGACCGAAGGGTTAGATATTTTGCCTTTTGCGATTTTCTCTGGCTTGGCTTTTACTGTGCCTTACGCGCTAACGGGCGTCTTTCTTGGCCCAGAATTTCCCTCATTAATCGGTGGCTTGATCAGCTTGGCACTGGTTGTCACGGCCGCGAAAAAAGGCTTTTTAGTACCCAAATCACAATGGGATTTTCCAAAAGAGAAATCGTGGCCCGCAGAGTGGTTAGGCTCATTAAAAATTGATATTGAAGAGATCAAGGCTAAACCGATGGGCCTTGCATTGGCTTGGACTCCCTATGTTCTGCTCGCGGTTATCCTTGTGGCAAGCCGTGTGAGCAGCGAATTTAAGTCACTGCTGGCTGGAGTGAGCCTATCCTTTAACAACATTCTGGCTGAAACGGGCGTCAGCACGGCCATTCAACCGCTTTATCTTCCCGGTGGCATCTTGGTTTTTGTCGCGTTACTGGCAGTAATATTGCAGTCACGCAGTGCGACACCACTCATCAAAGCATTCGGTGAATCAAGCAAAACGCTGATCGGTGCGGGCTTTGTGTTGGTATTTACTATCCCTATGGTGCGCATTTTTATTAACTCTGGCGTCAATGGCGCAGAGCTTGCGAGCATGCCTGTCACTACCGCCAATTTTGCCGCGGGTTTAGTCGGTGATGCCTTCCCTGCATTAAGTGCCACCGTTGGTGCACTTGGGGCGTTCATCGCAGGCTCAAATACGGTGTCGAACATGATGTTTAGCCAGTTCCAGTTTGAAGTGGCGCAAACACTCTCTATCTCCAGTGTGATGATCATTGCGCTACAAGCTGTTGGCGCAGCGGCGGGCAATATGATTGCGATTCACAACGTCGTCGCGGCATCAGCAACGGTCGGTTTATTGGGCCAAGAAGGAGCGACGCTGCGCAAAACCATTATCCCAACTTTCTACTACCTTGTGATGACTGGCCTTATCGGTTTAGTGGTGATTTACGGCTTTAATATGACCGACGTACTAATGACCCCGCAACCCTAAGTTTGGTAATGTGATTTGGTATCAACTTGGTTTTTATAACCATTAATCTTGTGTAATAAATGCAGAGCTCGCTAGGCGGCGGCTCTGTACAAATTAGGATTCAATCTATGATTATTTCAGCCTCCACCGACTATCGCGCTGCCGCGAAAGCGAAATTGCCTCCTTTTCTGTTTCATTATATTGATGGTGGCTCATACGGTGAGCACACGCTCACACGCAATACCGCGGATTTAGCTGACATCGCACTGCGCCAACGCGTGCTTAATGACATGTCAGAGCTCAGTTTAGAAACACAACTGTTTGGCGAACAGCTTGCAATGCCGATCGCCCTTGCCCCTGTAGGTTTAACTGGTATGTACGCGCGGCGCGGCGAAGTGCAAGCGGCGCGCGCGGCTGAAAATAAAGGCATTCCTTTTACACTGTCCACCGTATCGGTTTGCCCGATCGAAGAAGTATCAGCGGCGCTGGCTCGACCAATTTGGTTTCAACTCTACGTGCTTAAAGATCGCGGCTTTATGAAAAATGTGTTGGATCGCGCCAAAGCCGCGGGGGTAAAAAACCTCGTGTTTACCGTGGATATGCCCGTTCCCGGCGCGCGTTACCGCGATATGCATTCTGGCATGAGCGGCCCTAATGCAGCGATGCGCCGAGTGTTTCAAGCGATAAAACACCCAAGCTGGGCGTGGGATGTCGGCTTGCTCGGCAAGCCACACGATTTAGGCAATATTTCTGCCTACCGTGGCACGCCGACTAAATTGGAAGACTACATTGGTTGGCTTGGTGAGAATTTTGATCCTTCCATTTCATGGAAAGATTTAGAGTGGATCCGCGACTTTTGGGACGGCCCGATGATCATTAAAGGCATTCTAGATACAGAAGATGCCAAAGACGCGGTGCGATTTGGCGCTGATGGCATTATCGTATCCAACCACGGTGGTCGCCAGCTTGATGGGGTATTGTCAACCGCCAAAGCCTTACCTGCGATTGCTGATGCGGTGAAGGGCGACCTGAAAATTCTGGTCGATTCGGGGATTCGCACTGGGCTTGATGTGGTACGCATGCTGGCGCTGGGCGCGGACTGTACGCTGCTGGGTCGCTCGTTTGTTTATGCATTGGCGGCGCAAGGTCAAAGCGGCGTTGAAGATTTGCTCGATTTATATGAAAAAGAGATGCGCGTTGCCATGACCTTAACCGGAGCGAAAACCATTACCGATTTGTCACGAGACTCGTTAGTCAAACTTTAATCTCATGATGACAAACCAACGGTAGCCGCACGTTAACCTATCCACAACCTCAATTTAAAATGGGAAACAATGATGGCCAGCACTCTTTCAGACGCCACCTATCGTCAACTGGAAACGCAACTCGCTACGCGCATCGACCCTGAGCGCATCATCACGCAGCAGGCAAAACGCCTTGCTTATGGCACTGATGCCAGTTTCTATCGCTTGGTGCCGAAAATTGTGCTGCGCTTACGAAGCCTTGATGAGGTCATTTTTGCCATTAAAAGCTGCCGCGAGCTTGGCGTTCACTGCACGTTTCGTGCTGCTGGCACCAGTTTGTCCGGTCAGGCAGTTTCTGATTCGGTTTTGATCGCCTTAACCGATGACTGGCGCGGCCATCGCATTCACGATGAGGGCAAAAAAATCACCCTACAACCGGGGGTCATCGGAGCTGATGCCAACAAATACCTTGCCCCTTTTCAACGCAAAATCGGCCCAGATCCAGCCTCAATCAACACCTGCAAAATTGGTGGAATCGCCGCCAATAACGCCAGTGGTATGTGCTGCGGCACCGCGCAAAACTCTTACCGCACTGTCGATAGTATGAAGATCGTCTTCGCAGACGGTTCCGTGCTCGACACCGCAAACCCAGAAAGCATCGCAGCATTCAAAATCGCCAAACCCGAATTGCTTGAAGGTATTGCTCAACTTCATGCACAAACGGCGCAAAATCACACACTATCAAAGCTTATTCACCACAAATATCGCCTAAAAAATACCACTGGCTACGCCCTAAATGCTCTCGTTGATTACTCTGATCCGATTGAAATTATTGAACATTTGATGATTGGGTCGGAAGGCACACTCGGTTTTATTGCCGACATCACCTACAACACCGTCATTGAGCACGCGCACAAAGCCTCAGCGCTGCTTGTCTTTGCTGATATTGAGCAGGCTAGCCAAGCAGTTACGACCCTGTCCAAAACCCCAGTGGCGGCAGTCGAAATGATGGATGGACGCGCGATGCGCTCTGTCGCTGACAAAGCTGGCATGCCCGCGTTTATTGCGCAATTGGATCTAGAAGCCGCTGCGCTGCTGATTGAGTCTCACGCCAGCGATCACGCAACACTTCACTCACAATGCAGCGCCGTGATGGCAGCACTAAGCGATTACCAGATCATCGAATCCGTACCATTCACCTCTGATGCCAAAACGGTGGCAACCTTATGGGGCATTCGCAAAGGGATGTTCCCTGCCGTGGGCGCGGTGCGCGAAGTGGGGACAACCGTCATCATTGAAGATGTGGCGTTTCCGGTAGAAAGCCTTGCCAATGGTGTGCGCGACTTGCAGGCTCTGTTTGATCACTACCACTATCACGAAGCCATCATTTTCGGCCACGCTCGGGAAGGCAACTTGCATTTTGTCTTTACACAAGGCTTTGATAGCCAAAGCGAGATCGACCGCTACGGCGCATTTATGGATGACGTGGCCGAGCTGGTGGCCGTGAAATATCAGGGCTCACTCAAAGCCGAGCACGGCACGGGCCGTAACATGGCACCGTATGTGGAATTGGAATGGGGCAAAGACGGTTACACCTTAATGCAACAAATCAAAACCCTGTTTGACCCACAAGGCTTGCTCAACCCCGGCGTTATAATCAACGATGATCCGCGTTCCCACTTAGCTAACCTCAAACCGATGCCAGCGGCTGATGCCTTGGTCGATCGCTGCATCGAATGCGGGTTTTGCGAACCTGTTTGTCCGTCTCGCACGCTATCACTCTCGCCCCGTCAACGAATCGTCTTGTACCGCGAGCTACAACGTCGACGCGCGCAAGGTGAAACGGTAGAAGCTTCTGAGCTTGAAAAAGTCTTTGAATACCAAGGATTAGACACCTGCGCCGCAACTGGCTTATGCGCTGAGCGCTGCCCTGTTGGCATCAACACTGGCGATTTAGTGAAAAAGCTGCGCACCGCGAAATACCAAAAATTCATCCCCATTGCTACATGGACGGCGGATCACTTTGCCGCCACCACAGCCGTGGCTAAAATCGGCCTCAGTGCCAACCAATTGGCTAGTAAATGGCTGGGCGAGAAGTTAGTCGGCGGCGCAACCAACGGCTTGCGTAAACTCAGCAAAGGCAAAACGCCTATTTGGTATCCACAACTGCCGCAAGCCAATCATCAGAACTTAACCATTGCAGTAGAAAACCTGCCGCGCCGTGAGAAAAAAGTCGTCTATCTGCCCTCTTGTGCAAGCCGAAATATGGGCCAACAAAACAGCGCGGGCGATCAGCGACCATTAACCGAAGTGACCTTATCGCTGCTTAACAAAGCAGGATATGAGGTGATCCTACCTAACAAGCTCAACAGCCAATGTTGTGGTATGCCCTATGACAGCAAGGGAATGAATGAGCTTGCGCAGCCAAAAGCGCAGCAGTTAGAAGCCGCGTTATGGCAAGCTAGCCAACAAGGGCGATATCCGGTATTGATGGATACCAGCCCGTGTGCAAAACGCAGTATTGAACAATTTACCAAACCACTGGAGATCTTAGAACCCGTCGGTTTTGTCAATAGGTATCTGTTGGATTCTTTAGCGATCAAAGCCAAAGAAGAGACTGTGATGCTGCATATCACCTGCAGTGCACGCAAAATGGGGTTGGAAGCCGATATGCTCAAATTGACCCAAACCTGCGTCAGCACGGTGATTGTGCCAGAGCATATTCAATGCTGCGGCTGGGCGGGCGATAAAGGCTTTACCACGCCAGAACTGAATGCGGCGGCTGTTCATCCGCTCAAAGAGCAAGTCCCTGCTCACTGCGAACGCGGATTCAGTAATAGCCGTACCTGTGAAATTGGCCTATCACACCACAGCGGTATTCCATATCAATCCATTTTGTATTTGGTTGATGAAGTGTCTAAACCGCTTTGATCTACCCTCAATCTTAAAATAGCTCATTGGATAAAATGGGCTGTTTTTTTGTCTCTTTATCTGGCGTACCTTTACCTCGCATACCAAGAGTTTGTAAATACGCTTTGGGGCTTAAACCAAACTGACTGCGAAAGCGTTGATTAAATCGCTGTTCCGATTGGTAGCCGCAACACTGTGCCAATATCGCTATATTTCGTTGACCACTTTGCATTAAGTTCAGCGCGTGATTCACACGCACTTCAGCCAAAACCTCACGGTAACGGGTGCCATGTTGCTTTAAGCGTCGAATTAAGGTCGCGCGGCTCATGGCAAAGTGCGTTGCTACCCGCTCAAGTGGATGTTCTTCTTCTGGTGCCTGGGCGAGGTAGTTTCTCAGCTTCTGCTCAAAGGGTAGAGAATTACTCTCAAAGAGCCAATGCAGTGCACCTTGCTCAGCCAATTGTTGGTATAACACCATCAGTAGATAGGCTTGGGTTTCTTGGCTGATTAACGAAAGATCGAACGAGGCGAGCGCATTGAGCGAACTTTTCAATGAGGAGCTGGTTGAAATCACAGGCCACATAACTGGGCGATCATAACTTGCGCTTAACGCAAGCATCGCCTCGGTCGGGCGGTAGGTGAAACTGAACAGCCTTGACGAGAAGTAACCGTGCTCTGGTAAATTTTCGAAACTGAGCGAAGCTGAGGCCTCACACAATAATAACGAAGCGCTCGATAGATTAATCGCCTCTTCCTTATGAAACAGTTTTTTACTGCCAAATTGGATCTGAATCAAGCTTGGAGAGTGAATCCTCACATTTCTCAGCCTTTGTTGCTGAGCGGCTCGAAAGGTGGTGACTTGGTATTGGTGATTCATCACTCCCCCATGAATTAGCGTGTATAGGTTGCGGTCAGCGTCGCTTTTTCTAACGCCAAACTATTGAGGGTAAAACCAACCACCGCAGGTGATACATCGGCCGCCAAATTGAGTTTTTCCGTCGGGAGAGCCCATACCGTAAACTGGTAACGGTGCATTCCGTGCCCTTCTGGCGGACAAGCACCACCAAAACCAACGCTGCCATAATCGATACGTGTTTCTATTGCACCGAGCTTTTTGACTTCAACCCCACGTGCTAGCTCACTCACTGTCGCTGGAATATCCAGCACAATCCAATGCCAAAAGCCACTTCCTGTCGGAGCATCTGGATCAAAAGCCGTAATAGCAAAACTTTTGGTTCCTTGTGGTGCATCAGTCCAAATTAAGTGCGGCGAAAGATTCTCCCCAGAACAACCCCAGCCTGAAAATTCAAAGGTTTTTGCCATCGGGTGGCCTTCTTGGATATCACGGCTGCTGAGTTGCAAAGCATTTGCCATCCCTGCAAATAATAAGCTGGTGGTTAACGTCGTGGTGACGATGGCCGAGCTAAAAATCGTCGAGTTCATTGTTTTCTCCTATGAATAAGTTCATGAACAAGTCTAGCAGCATCACCCATACAACATCCGACAGAAAGTATCATTTTAACGCTTTAAAGATTGAGCAGTGATACTTTTTGTTGGCCCCATTCCTCTACCATCTTCGAGAGACTACTGGAGAGGACTGCTATTGATAATATTACGCACAATTAAGTTTACACACATATCGAGACTATTTTTGAGCCAATACTCTCATAGGCTCATATGCTTTATGAGGCATTTATTGCCACATAGAGGAGATCAAAATGCAATTATCAATACGTCTACTTGGCTTAATAGCAGCAGTGGTGTTGAGTTCTACTCCAGCGACTGCTTCAATAGAAAAAGAATCACTCCCCACCATTGCGGATAAAGTAATCCATCCGCATTCTTTAACAACCCATCAATCTCTAACCACTCACTATCCAATCCATTCGCCGGGAGCCAGCTTTATTAAGGTCCACTTTGATAAGTTTCAACTCAGCAAAGGGGGAAGCGTCACACTACGCTCTCCACACAGCAATGAAAGTATCACCTACGACAGTTCAGAGAGCGGGCCTTTATTTGCCCGCTCGATTAATGGGGATAGCGTTATCGTGGAGTGGAAAACCGGCGAACACCCTGACCAAGCACAAATCTCGATTGACTATTTTATGGCTGGGAATGAAAGTGCCACGTTACCACAACCGAACCTAGCCGCTGATAATTCTGGGTTGTTTTCAACCTGTGGCATCAATGAAAGAAAAGATGTTGCTTGTTGGAGCGACTCACACCCTGAAAAAGTGGCGTGGAGTAGCGCCGTAGCAAGGCTACTGATTGATGGCCGTAGTTTATGCACAGCTTGGCGTGTCGGGCCCAATAATCACATGATCACCAATAACCACTGTGTATCAACAGCCTCTGAACTAAAAAATACTGAAGTATGGTTTAATTACCAACGCACAACTTGCGGCGGTAGCTTGGATACCACAGTAAAAGTCATGGGCGATCAGTTATTAAGCACCGATTATACCTTGGACTACACATTATTCACGGTGGCTAATTTCGAGCAGCTAGGACAATTTAGTTACTTAGGCTTAGACAATTCAGAGCCCAGCTTCGGCACGGGTATTTATATTCCACAACACGGCGCTGGTAACCCCAAAGAGTTGGCGATTGAAAGCGATCAAAATGGCTCTGGCATGTGCCAAATTGATATAGCCTCTACCAATGGTCGTGGTGCCAATACCGACACAGGGTATTTTTGTGACACTATTGGCGGCTCTTCTGGTTCACCTGTATTGACCTCTGAGAGCCATAAAGTCATTGCACTACACCACTTTGGGGGGTGTGAAAACCAAGGGGTCAAAATCAGCAAAATCTGGCCTCAGGTTGCACCATTCTTTGATAACCAGTTGCCCGTAGGGAAAAAAGGAGGCACTCCACCTCCGCAAGATGGCGTCATCCAGCGTGGGCAAAGTATTACTGGCATCACCTTGAGCAAAGGCCAACAAAAACGATTCATTTTACCTGCATCAGAACGCCAAGCAGCGGTAAAAATTTCGATAACCTCTGGGCAAGGCGATGCCGATCTCTATACCCTTTCAGGCAATCCGCCGACCAAAAGAGTCTTTGATTGTCGGCCTTACCAATCAGGAAGTAATGAGCAATGCTTAGCAGAGCCAAATTCTGAGGATCTGCATATCATGATCGATGCATACTCGAATTTTTCTGATGTAACATTACAGGTAGAATAAAACAGAAAATTAGCTGACCAACCACTTGCAAGTCGCAAGTGGTTGGTCATAGCTTAAAACTCTTGGTTCATTTTTAGCAGGCTGTTGAGTAATACTGTTTCTTCGTTTACATCCAAGTGCCTCGTCAGATCTTTCACTAACTCCACATGCAACTGATTATGCTGGCGATGAATTTTCTGACCTTCCGCGGTTAAAGTCACGACAATCGATCTTCTGTCATCTGGGTGCGCGCCGCGTTCAATCAACTTAGCATTCACTAACTTCTCTATTTGAACGGTGAGCGTACCAGTTGTGATACCGAGCTTTTGCGCTAACTCTTTCATTCTCAGCGCGCCATGAATACCTAACACCTCGATGGTGTGGATCTGCGCCAGAGAGTAGCCAGTGTCTCGCACCACAGATTGCTCCCATGAGGACATCTTGTCGTAAAATTCCGTTAATTGTTGATTCAGTTTTTCGATATTACTCATCATGCCATCGGGTGAACTTCAAGGGTAAGGTGGTGGATTTTATCAAACTTCGCCAGTATTTGTTTATATTCTGCCACGGTTTTATCAACATGAGATTCTAAGATAATCGCAGCTGAGTAGTGATGACCACTGATTTTCCAAATATGGAGATCTTTAATCACCGCAAATGCGGCTAGCTCTTCTTCAATTAAACGTCGATAGGGTTGCTCGATGCTTTCATCTAATAAAATGGGGCTAGTCTGCTTGATAAGACCTATTGTCCACTTAGCAATCACGGTAGCGCCGACGATACCTACAACAGAATCTAACCAGTTCCAACCATAATATTTTCCAAACAAGAGCGCCACAATCGCCAAAAGAGAAGTCAAGGCATCGGCAAGAACATGCAAATAGGCAGCTCGTAAGTTGTGATCGTGATGGTGATGGTCATGGTTATGATCGTGGTGATGGTTATCATGCAACAATAGCATGCTCACTAAATTCACCAGCAAGCCAATGATGGCGACAATAATCGCTTCATTAAATTGAATCGCTTCGGGATTGAATAAACGATGAACCGATTCCACCACCATCAGCAACGCCACAATACCTAATGCAATCGCACTGGTGTAGCCTCCCAACACACTCACTTTACCGGTACCAAATGAGAACTTTTCACTGTGTGCATGCTTTCTGGCATAACGGTAAGCAAACAGCGTAATGCAGAAAGCAGCCGCATGAGTACCCATATGCCAACCATCGGCAAGCAGAGCCATCGAACCGAAAATAGTACCAGCAATGATCTCCGCTATCATGGTGACAAGCGTGAGCAAAAGAACGTAAAACGTGCGTTTCTCATTTTGGTCTGCGCTAGCGATAAAGTTATGACGATGCTCGGTAGTAAACTGCAAAATCCCACTCACTTAGTTTGATAATCAAAATATTTGATTTAAATTTAGTTTGATTATCAAATATTGTCAACAAACTCTGTCTATTAGTACCGAAACCATTGGGGGAAATAGGCTAAGTGGAAAGTAGAGGTAGGAAGGGAGAACGAGAGCCCTCCTCCGTTGAGAAGGAGAGCTGGAAGGAATTACCACATCAAATCATCAGGGACTACGAAATCCGCGTACGGATCATCTTCAGCAGGTAGAGATTCATCGGCAGTTTTATTTTCGATAATGCTCTCTTCATCACGCATGAAGATTTTATCCGCTACCACACCCGGGATGACAGCATAGCCATCTTCATAACGCGCGATAGCCAGGATTCCTTTGCTCAGTTGATCACGAACCAGTGAATCGACATAAAGTGACTTCACCAACTTACCATCAACAAAGTTGTATTTGATTTCACCGTGTTTTAGATCCAGCTTATTCATCTCAATCAGTTGTTTTACTTGAGCGCGAATTTCTTTGCTCAACAACTGCTCTTTTTGCTGTTTATTTAGTGCCTTGTCGCGCTCTTGTTGCTCGACTTTATTCGCTTCTACTGCCGCTTTCACTTCACGTGCTTGCACGCGCGATTTTTTAGAGCTCTTTTTCGCTTTGCTGAGTTTTTTGGCGTTGACTAAACCCGCTTTTAGCATTTGCTCTTGTAGAGATAAGGTTGCCATGATCAATCCAAGTCAGTTATTTGCTGGTGAGTTTAACGGTTCATGGCGAGTGAATAAAGAGCGCTGTGGTTATCTTATTCATCCTAACGAGCAAAAAATGCTTTTCTAAACTCATAACGCTGCTTTGCCGCGTAACGCACCCACTCTTCTGTCGAAAGGGTGGCATAGGCTGTCTTTCTCTGGTTTGAGAGCGTCTTTTCTAACTGCGCTAATGCTTGCTGGTAGTCAATGACTTGAGCAGCCTGCGCTTGTTGCTCGATTTGGCGATGGGTCACCTCACTGCGCTCATGTTCATTTAAGTAAAGTTCGGCCAAACCTTGCTGTACTTCTAAGCGCTGTTCTAACGATAAATGTTGGGGGATCAGCCGAATCGCTTGTTCATAGCGTGCATTACCTGTGTTTAATGAGAATGTATCCCATTGATATTGATGCTGTGCAAGCCGCTGTTCAATGCTCTGCAACGCCTCTTCTACGGAAGCAATACCTTCGTAGTCATTGGGTTGCTGTACAAAATCATCATAAGCGTACTGATCAGCAAACAAGATATCCGCTTGTCGCCCCCATACTTGTTGATCAATCGATTTTACATAAGCCATTTTGTCACCTAATTCCGTATCCTGACTGATGAGTTCCATTCCAAGCAACGCGTCACGTTGCGCCTGTTTTTGCCAATAGAGTACAACCAGCTCATAACGTTCATGGGGCAACTGCGCTTGTAGTTGTTGTAGCCGCGCAGCACACACATTTTGCTGACGACACTGCTGCCAAAACTGCTCTATTCTCTCTCTCAGCGCTTTGCCTATTTCTGTTTGCAGCGTTTCACCAACGAGTGTCCACTCTTCATGGGTTGGATGATCGCGATTAGCCACCAAAGCAACGCCACTTTGCTCTGGCAAACGCACCGTGCCCGGCAATGCAACCTCAATTCTATTGGGTGGTGTTTGGATAGTGGGAAACTCATCCCTCTTCACCCACCAATAACTTGCGCTGCCGGCTAAGGCAACGCAGATCAATAACCTAACCCAACGCATCTAGCGGATCTCAGCTTTAACCGGAAAGTGATCCGATAAATTGTAATGCTGCCATAAACGCTCGTCCGTGGTTCTTGGCACCAGCACAGTATTGCGGTTTTGTTGTTCGCTTGGTTGTGCAAACTCTTGGCTTACCACCACATAATCAAGGTACTCCACGTTTTCACCACCGGATAAGGGTTCTCCTGCAAAATCATTAATACGCGGATCAAACGTTGATTCGGTATAGCCTGCGTAGCTAGGTTCGGTTGACGCAAGATTCGCGAGCATATTTTGATAGTCATCGGCAAATTTACGTTTATTCACGTTAAAATCACCGCCATAAATCACCGTTTCTGTGCTGGGAATAGAGAACGATTGCGCAAAACTGCGCATCTGTCTGAACTGACGTTGGCGATAATCGCGAGCGGTATCGGTATCAAACGCGGCAGTATGCGTTGCAAACAGATGATACGCCTGACCATTTTTGATGATTTCAGCATAATTCACCCCTTTATCAGCAAAACAGTCAGTTCCCGAGCAATCAGGAAAGACATATTGTCCTTGGTTAACAATTGGGTAGCGGCTGACGATGATCACTCCGCCGTCATGGATATTCACCCCAGACTTATCGAGCATCTTCGTTTGGTACGGATACTCTTTTGCCAGCTCTCGAAGAAAAGCATCACGCCCCGCAGCAAACACTTCTTGCAGCATTACGGCATCATATCCTTTGATATGCTGAGGGATGATAGCAAAACGCTCGGCAATATTTGAAGCAATCACAGGTAACGCCCAAACGTTATAGGTCATCACTTTTAAGGTCTCAGCGTCGGGTGTTTCTTCTGTATTCGTTGGCGTAATGGTGTAATAAATGTCGTCGTAACGAGTGGTGCTGACGGATTTAAACGCAAGCTCGGTTGGACGTTCAATCAACTGCGTTGAGTAATAACGGTGAACCGCACGATCATTTTGCCACTGAAGAGGAACATCTCGTGCTTGTACCCCATGCTCAATGCTTGAGTTATACCAATGGCCTTCCATCTTCTGCTGTAAAGAGAAAACCTGCCCTTGCAGCAAAGTCAACATGGTTTCAAATTGGTACGTTTTGCCAGATTTCACCCCTTGCCAGCGGTTAAAGCTGAGCACCATTTTAGTTTCCCACGGGCCTAGCGTTTCACTGTGTTGCTGCCATTCACTGCCTTGTTGCAACTGATCAGATCCGGTCTGTTTCACGGCAATAGACATTGGCAGCGCAGAGTTATTGGTTAAATAAATATCGGTGTCCGCCAATACCACATGAGCAGCAAGAGACAACCCAAATAGCATGACTTTATTAATAATCTTCACGTTTTCATCCTTTAACTGTGAAAAAATAAATTAAGCCATCCCCCTATGAAATATTGATGTAAGAAATACGACAGTTTGAGTACTCCAAGAAAGGTCACGAAAAATATAAAAACTATTGAACGATTTATCGATATTTTTTCTTTCAAGGCAAATTTTAGCGTTATACTGCCCGCCCCAAATTGTGAGAGGATTTTTTGTGGAACGTGAAATGTCAGTGATCATTGGTTTGTGTAACCCTAAAAGCCCAACCAACGTAGGTGGTGTGATGCGCGCGGCAGGTTGCTACCAAGCATGCGCGGTTCGCTACAGTGGTGAGCGTTATGATCGCGCAGTGAAATTTCAAACCGACACAAAAAACATTCAAAGTAAAATCCCGCTCACCGCGATGGTAGAGATCACGCAGGACTTGCCAAGTGAGATGAAAATCGTCTGTGTTGAACTGGCAGAAGGGGCGACACCACTGCCCGAGTTTATTCACCCGGAAAAAGCGCTGTATGTGTTTGGCCCTGAAGATGGTTCTATTCCACAAGAGATAGTTAACCAAGCCAGTGAGGTTGTATACATCCCAACAATTGGTTGCATGAATTTGGCCGCGAGCGTCAATGTGCTGCTGTATGATCGCTTGGCAAAATCCAAGCTCGATATTGACCACAGCCAACGTATTCTGAGCAGCCGAGATGTGAAAAATCGTTTGAAGTTTAAACGTGCTGATCAACCTACCACTTAAGGCTGCAATCGAAGCCAATGAAACAAGCGAACGTTCTTCACTCAATAAAGCCTAACGCTCACTTATTTCATTGGCAGTCATAACGGCCAACTCTCGCTAACGAATATCCAGCTGTTTAAGAACCGATGGATAACCCCACCCATCTTCACCAACTTTAACTTCGTCTCCCGTTAAATAGTGATAAAGAGTGGGCGCAAGTGAGCCATTTTCGACTGAACCGAGCGGCGTGGCTTGATTGCAAATTGGGCTCCCCCAAAAACCGATAAAAGCATCTTTTTCTAGATAGCTTTCACCCGCATGACGCCCCGGAACTTTAGTATTAAAGCCAACGCCCTCTTTAGGAAATAGGTTAATGGTGCCCGCACGGTCGTCTTCATAAATAGCAGCGAGCTGATTAACCGAATCTGGACGGGGCGTAAAACGTGTTAACTCTCGCCACTGCGCACTTGAGCACCACGTCTCAGCTTGATTCGCTTTAGCGTGATAAACGCAACGTTCGACGAGTTGTGCATAATGTTCTAGCTCGTCAGATGAAGGAGGCGACAAATAAGCATTTAGCTGCTGAACGCCAAGCAGCAATGGCTGTTCCGATTTAGCAAAATAGCGCAGTTTATCACCCTTTTTTTCAATCCACTCATCCACTCGTTTACCTTGCCGCTCGCCAACCAACCGTACAGAACAGCCTGTTAAATCACATGGTTTTTCTCTCACAACTAAATAATCTAGGCTTTCAGCAAGTCGCGCTACGGTTTCATCGATCACATCAACCTGCTGCCCTGGCTTAGAATGGATCGGTTGCCAACGGATCAGCTCTTGATAAACCGGTTGAACTTCCCATCCAGCTTCTGCATTAAAGAAATCCATCATAAAATTTCCACCCGCAGTGGAAGCGACGACCACATCAATCCCTTTGTTTGACGGCGCGTTAATCGCATTCGTCATTTTTGGCCCTTCTCCCTCATCCGATGAGATTTTTTTCACGTTGAGTTTTATTCCCAGTTGTGACGCTAGCGGCTCAAAGATCTGTTTTTCTGGGTTGAGGGAGAAATAAACAGGAGCTAAACCATGATCGCCAGCCATGCCCCATAACGTGCGGTTATATACTCCCGCGTCTTGATAGGTTGCTTCTATTTGCGCTAGCCAGTAATCGAGGCGGTTTAGCTCCCCAGTTGGCATGATGACTTCATCGCTGAATGGGCCGCTAAAATGAGCAAAATGATCCGGCCATGGATTATAAATCAGCGTATAGTCGGGCATTCCTTTCAGTTCTTTTTGTGCAAGTTGTTTCAACTGGTGAGCAAGCACTTGATGGCGAGTCCAGCGAGTATAAAAATCCCACTTGCTTATCTGCTGATAGCGCGAGACCTCTTCAACTAATGTCGCTCGCAACTGTTGAAGTTCACGTTCGACAATCGCGCGCTCTTTCAGCTCACGCACACACCGCTTTTCACCAAAATCACGTAATGCCTCACCCGCCCCCAAATTCACTAAACCATCATAAGTGGTGTGAGCATTCCAATCGTATTGTGCATTGCAGTTGAGGGTGTTGAGGTAAGCGAGGCGATCAAACATCGTTTGTACTTGGTTTTTAACCAGTAAGCGATCAAGCTGCAGTGCATCATTACCAAAAAAGTAATAAGCTCGGTCGGTTGGGCGATCAACAAAGTGGAAATTGGGTATGCCAGTACCACCTTGGCCGGACACCTTAGCTCCTGTTTTTATGATCGGTAAATTACGCACACTGATCGTTGGTGTTGATGAAATGCCCACTTGAGTAATAGAAGCGCGATGATCACGATACAAGCGTTTAAAAAACGGCAAGTAATGTGGATCGTGATAAGGCTGCTCAGCCAATATCTGCATGAAACGTACTTGCTGCTGATGTTCGGGTTGAACCACCTCCATTGAAGAAGGCTTAGTGCTCAATCGATTGTTGTGATCTTGGTGAGCTTTGCGGATAAATGGCTTACTTGGATCAACCAAACCTTCGATCAGCCCTTGTTGCAAACCATCCACGGTGATCTGCACTGCCATACGACGTTGTTGCTGAGAGCGGAGAAACGCAATCAATGCTTGAGGATCATCATCAAATGCTTTTTGTAACCAGGAATTTAGTGCTTGTTCACGCTCTTGCTGATAGACAAATTGGCGGTAGCCTTTTAATACGTTCATACGCACAAAATCAATCAAAGTAACCGTGATTGCCTCTGCTTTGTTGTTCACACGTGCTGTATTTTCTGGCTTTGCATCTTCTAATACCCCAAAAAGGGCTTGCTTCATCTCTCCTTCATCCATCCCATTAGCAGCCTGACTAATAATTTGGATCACTATCGGTTGGATTTTATTAATCAGTAATCGATCGGGTTCACTTGACGTCAGATATTGATAGTGATCCGGCAATCTCTCAAGCTGTTGCCACTCACCAATTTCAACCAAGGCATCATACACAGTCACCATGGCCGCAATAAATTGGGCATCCACTTTAATCCCTTCATGATGCCCTTGATCTTTAATATTTTCTTTTTGTTCACTCACCACCTCTTCCCCATAATGGTAGAGGCTATGCTCGAATCCCTTTAAAACCTTTGCGTCATAAACAGTACTTAAATACTGTTTAAATACATCATCATTTTCTAACCCCGTATAACGATCATAATATTGATATAAAAAATAGCCCAGCGGGATGGCGTAAGTTGGGTTAGAAATTTGTGCAATAACGCGAGCTTTTGTTTTTGCATCTAAAGGCAACATAAGGATATAGCTATCGAGTGTTACCCCAGCGATGGTAAATAAGGTCGAATCACGGGCAAAGCGCGTTGAATAGCTTAAAGACGACGCCATTTGATTTTTCAATATTTGCGCCGAATTGAACAGCCCACCAACCACAGGCGCATCATTGATAGCAGCGAAAGAGGTTGATGAAAGTAAAGAAGTTAAGAGTAACGCGATGGGTTTTAGCCGCCCAAAAGAATAAAATATCATACTGTTTTCCCTACAGTTATTGCATGCGCACATTGTGGCAAGCTTACTCGTAAGGTCAAGTCGTAAGTTATATTTACGTTATAAATCGGCCATATGTCCACATCAAAAGTAATGATACCAATTAGGTATTCTATACTGGTTAATTCTATTGCGTTCTTAGCGATTTGAATCTATAACAGTGGAAACAAAAATAATAAATAACACCCTCATCTAACGCTAGAGAGACTTGGCTTAATTTGTTTTTAACTTATTTAATTCGAGGTAATCATGCGTACCAACCAACCTGTCACACAAAAAGAAGTCAAGTTTCCACCTAGCTATAACTTATTATCGGTCACTAAACCAAGCAGCCATATCACTTATGCCAGTAAAGAGTTTTGTGAAGTGGCGGGCTACTCATTAGAAGAGCTTATCAACCAGCCTCACAACCTAGTTCGTCACCCAGACATGCCAGCAGAAGCGTTTAAAGATATGTGGGAGCATTTAAAACGCGGCCAATCTTGGATGGGTATCGTCAAAAATAGATGTAAAAATGGCGATCATTATTGGGTTGATGCGTTTGCTTCTCCGATAGTCGAAAATGGTAAAACGGTTGAGTTTCAGTCGGTACGTTTGTGTCCAAGTCGAGAACACATCACCAACGCAGAAAAAATCTACGCGCAGCTCAAAGCGGGAAAAACACCTAGGCGACTCAAGCTACCTCGAACTCGTTTATGGCAGCGCTTAGCCCTAACTTTATTACCCATCGCGGGTGTCAGCTTTGTTGCAGATACTTTCCTTCCCGGCGTAGGTTTAGTATTGATGCTATTACTGTCAGTAGTTGCTGGCTATAGTTTAACTCGCCGCTTAGAATCGCTCAGTGCCGAAGCCCGCAAGGTGTTTAATAACCCACTAATGGAATTGGTGTATAACAACCATATTGATGACATTTCTGAAATCAAATTGGCCTTAAAAATGCGCCAGTCTGAACTCAATGCGGTCGTTGGACGCATCCAAGATTCAAACCAACAAATTAAAGATGCAGCTCAATCGTCCTCTAAAAATAGCGAAACTACGGCGATCAATTTAGAGGGGCAAACACGAGAAACAGAACAAGTTGCCGCCGCGATCAATGAAATGCACTCTACCGCGAATGAAATTGCACAAAATGCGCAAAGTGCTTCTGACGCGGCAGAGAAAGCAAAATTGGCCGCCGAAGAAGGCATGGATTCGGTAAAAGATACATTGAATGCAATGCAACAGCTCGCCACCCAACTAGACAGCGCCTCATCGGTTGTCACGCAACTATCAGAACATGGGAAAACCATTGGCCAAGTGTTAATTGTGATCCAATCTGTCGCTGAACAAACCAACCTGCTTGCACTCAACGCCGCTATTGAAGCTGCTCGGGCTGGCGAGCAAGGCCGTGGATTTGCGGTCGTCGCCGACGAAGTTCGCACCTTGGCACAACGCAGCCATGAGTCCACTAAAGAGATCCAAAATGTCATTGCGCTGATTCAAACCAGTACCCACCAAGCTGTCGATGCAATGCATGAAGGCACACAATTATCTAAATTATGTGTTAATAGTGCCAATGTCTCTGGTGATAAACTCAATATGCTACTTACTCAGGTGATTGATATTACGGATAGAAATGAACAAATTGCCACAGCCGTAGAAGAGATGGCACGCGTTACTGAAGATATGAACTCAAGCGTTCAATCGATCAGTGATGTCTGTGTTGCGACCAATATTTTGGCCAGTGATACACGAGATGAATGTGAGAATTTAGTGGAAAACCTTGGTTCTCAAGGACAATTAGTTAGCCAATTTAGAAAGTTATAATTTCATGCCCTACCAGCCCTCTAACGAGGGCCAGTCAGTTTAAAAAATAAAAGCAGTGTTTATAAATTATTACTGCTTCTATTTTATAGGGATCGCTAATCTATTGGAAATACAATTGGGGCATCAAGCACTGCCGTACTCACATTTTTTTCCATAGATTTATTTTGAATTTTTTTCACTGTATCAACTATCCAATTAAATACTCCAGGTCTGGTAAAACCAGCATAGAATGTCGCCTGATTATGCACCTGAGAATGGGAATTCACTCCCGTACTGGCAACACCATATACCTTTCCTTGGTAAATTAAAGGACCACCGCTATCCCCTCTAAAAGTAGAATATTTCGTTAATACAGTACCAAATTCATTGACATCAAATCTAGAATCTGAAGAATCTAATGGTGGATTTTCAATAGTAATAGAATAACGGTTAGGCTTATATATCCCATGTTCTTGTCTATATTCATAACGCGTTTCAGCCCAATCACAACTTTCTTGATCTATTTGAGAATATTCCTGAGTAAAAAAGTTGTTTGAAAAATATTTAGAACTATTACATTGAGCCATATCCACTTCACGCTCATAATCTGGAGAATTTTCCTTTGCAGCGACAATAGCAGGAATTGGCATACGCTTTAGGCTTGAGGTTGAATAGCCGATGGGGAAAACTTCTGCTCCGAGAGGAATTGACTGATTTGCGACAGGTAAAAACGTAACCCCCTCTGGCATGCTTTCAAGTTCTACGATAGCTATATCATCAAATTCATCTCGGCCTATTCCATTACTAGGTTCGAATATGTGATCAGCTGTATAGGCTTCTACTATTTTAACTTTAATACTTGGGTTCGGTATACGGCCATTCTCATCAACCTCTTGAGATCCTGAATGTAAAAGATACGCATGATTCCCTTTTTGAGCGCCGAGTCCGACACAATGGAGTGCGGTGAGTACTGTTTTTGGCGCAATCAACGTACCAGAGCAATGTGCATATTTAAAATAAACCATGTATGGCACATCACTTGGTAAAACATCATTACCTTCAACAGCACTAGCAGGCAATGAATAGCCGCCTCCCACCAAGGTCAAGCCAATTAATATTGGTTTTGTGTATTTTTTATTTTTCATTTAATTTTCCTCTTAATTTTATGAGTTTTTAAAGTAAACGACAAAAATAAATTTTCCAGTGCTTACATAGCTTTTCACTAAAAAAACTCACGCAACCTATCGATATTCATAAGATGGTTACGCTATCTAAACTAATTATTTTACGGTACGACCGTAATTAAACCACCGTGCATTAGCTTTTACGAATTAAAGATAGTGAAAAATAATCTTAACGATGTGATGCTAATATTTATTATTTCCGATAAAATAGATGAATAAAATCAATATTAATAATGCACAAATGATATAGCCCATATACCATTTATGCATATAGCCAGGCCACAATTATTACATGTGTTCATTTTCCAATTAAATCATTCGTACGGTATTTCTCTACGATTTATTTAATTGGAAAATCGATCTACTTTTAAAATACTCTTTCACACTAATTAATAATTCACTTTCCGTGATATTGATTCATTAAATTACTCTTACTTATGATAATTCACTAGACTTGGTCCTTGTTAGGAATTAATAAACATATCTGTAACGTTTAATAACAAATAACAGTCAACAAAGGATTGAGATATGAAGTTGCCCAAACTGCTGCTCGTAAGTGCATTTTTTACTACATCCACTACTGCCTTTGAGATTTGCCGAATCGGGGATGAAATCAACATCCTCGATAACGACTCCATGAGGGCATTACGCAAAGATAATTATTCCTTATCTAGTGACGACATTACAGCCGACACACTTTTTTCTTCCTCGCCAGAACACTTCACTGAATTAAAACCTTCAATTATTGAAGCTAATGAGCTGTATTCAAAATCTTCTTCCTTACTGGAACTAGGCCCTAGCTCAATACTTACCATAGAAGCAGACGCAGCAAAAAGACTGCTGCAAACACTAGGTAGAACAAGCTCAAAATTCGCCACCGGCGCTCTTGAAGTGCTTGGCCCTATTGGAGATGCTGCGGCGGTAGGGTTATGGGCAAAAGAGATAGGTAATACATTTAAAGATGAATCCCAAACTTCTTATGATCGATTTGCAACGGTTATGGGGCTAGTGGATTGGTTTGGTGTACTCAAACTACCCGAAAGAGAAATAGACCGAGTGATATTAAGTCACCGCTGGGATGCCATTTCAAGTGGTCAACATTACAGTTTCAACATACACGACGATATTGCCACCCAGCAAGATTTAAGAAACAAGAAACATTGGGCAGAGCTCGCCAATAAACAAGCGGATTTAGTCACTGAAATAGTCGGTGCGTACGCAAAAGATATCACTCTTAAATATCAATACCATTATCAGGAAATGGTTTACGCACAAGCTAAATTGTCTAACGAGCTTATTAGCGCACTCGATCAAGAGTTACATAAGTATGTTTATACGCTTCTTTCGTTTGACCATAATGGCTCGCGCTTGTTTCCTAGCGACTTAACTAGCGCTTGTGATGCAGAAACCCGAGTGATTGCATCGCTTTATACCAATTCAAACTCCAATAGCTCTTCAAGCATTCCAGCGACCTCAGAAGCTAATGGAGCACTTACTAACTTACAACTCTGTCAGCAAAGTGTATTAAGCGGTGTTGTGCAGCGTCTAGATGAGTTACGTACTGGGCATATTGATCAACAGGCGTTTACGCAGGCCTTTAAAACCGTTTTGTCGACCAAGAAGCAGATAGCAAATACAGCAAGCGAACACCTTGAGCACATCAGTTCAGCACTTAAGAAGCAGATAATAATCGATGGCAGACAAGCCGTTGATCGTTTGTTTGATTCTGGTGCTCTAGAAAAATCAACTCAATTTTTTAAAGATCAAGCTAGTCGATATGCGATCGATGAAATGGCGCGTAGTGTTCTTTACCGTCCAGCAACGGCTGATGAGCTCAAAACAAAAACCCTCATCTTGAATGAAGGCTATAGAAAATGCACCTCATTTGGAATATTAGCAGGTGATCCTAACTTCCAAGGATGTAGAAAATACGAATGGATACCGGCTGAAACACGAAAATTTGAACCAGCAAAAGACGCAGTTATCAGCCAAATCACTTCTCAGCCACGCCAAAATTTTCATACAAAGTTCGACGCAGCCATCTTGAATTTGATCAGCATAGGCTGGGATGCGAATCAAGAAGAACAATGGTTTGAACAACAAATCACTCACTATTCGCAGCAGCAGGCCGCCAAAAATAATGCAAAAAAAGACAGAGCTTTAGTGCACAAATGGTTGTTCGGTTCCGATGCGCAGATAAAAGATGAGTGTCCACATAATTGTGAAGGATGGAATGCCGGATACTTAGAGAGGCAAAACATCTCTCAACACTCCTCTTTATCCGACATTAGTCGGTGGTTTGCGGATTATTCAAGCTCTGTATCAAGATACAGGGAAATCAAACTTGCTGAGCTTATTCCTCAAGCCCTAGAAAGCGAGTGGCAAGCGATTCAACTGACTCAGTTTTTGAGCTATGCGCACCCTGGCAGCTTTGACTTAGAAAAGCATGCCCCTTTAATGGCTTCAGCCTTAAAAAACTCAACTTTGGATTTGGCTTCTCTTTCCGGAAACTCGCTTCAAATAGCCAAAGAGATCCTAAAAAGAGAGATGATTGAAGCAATAAATCAATCAAAACAAAAAGGCACAGACTGGCTTATCTCTCAGATAGGGGACTTCCATCGATATGCAGCCATCGTCCACCAGCAGCACACCTCTACCGGACATGCCAACGACATGCCAAATGATGTTCTCTTTACTGAAGAGCTTCCTGGCAATGTTCTTCGTTATACAATCTCTCACCTCCCCCCATACAATTATGACCAAAAGTTAGACTCTTCACTGCGAGCGCTCTTTGATCCTCAATCCGTTCTCAGTGAAAGATTTTCTGCTCTGGCTAATGCGTCAAATCAACTTAACAACCAACCAGGACGTGAGTGCTACATCAATTTTACTCCTGTCAAAAAAGCACTATTAGATATAAATAGCGACAGTTTACTTGAGTGGATTGCTCCTATACATGAATTAATGTCATCACTCACAAGTCAGCAATTGGAAGTACAAGCATCCATTGAATGGGCTGTGAAACAGCAAAGTGACCGTAAAGTGGCTAGTGATCTCAGTCCTAACAACCCTAAGTATTTGTAGGAATAAAACAATGAAACCAATACACAGTATGAATAAGAAGTTTTTGACAACACGAGTCCTGCTTACCTTCAGCTTAATCCTTTCTTCAACGCAATCATGGGCAGATGTAGGGGCTTTAAAAAATGACATATTGTCTCGTATACACAGGGGGGATAAACCCGTTATCCTCATGATTGACATGCAAGAAACGACATCAAAGTTGCCTTGGTTACCAGCACAAGCACCAGGCAATAAAAAAATTTGGAAAAACCAAATAGAAATGTTGAAGTTTGCCAACGAAAACAAGCTTCACGTCTTTGATATCAACTACATTGACCGTTTTTCATTACGAGATAACTATGGTGGAGACAGAAGCCGTTATCTTGAACACAACCCGACCTTTAAAAAGCTCAAATCTGAAATGTATAAGTTTGGACCTGAACGATACCATTATGTAGTGAAAGAAACGGTTGAAATTGATACCAGCTCTCAAAGTAAAATCATTCAATTTATTAACCAAAACCAAATTGATAGTGCAGTCATCATGGGGTTTAACAGTGATTGTTGTGTGCGACATACTGCTTACGTTCTCTCAAAAGAGCAGCGTATTAACGTTTTGGTTAGCGAAGACATTGTTACTAATAAAGCGAATAAGCCTGGTATTTCTAGCACGTGGACTGAGCTGGGTCTTGATACAGATCCAAACGTTCATATTTTCAGAAAGCAGAAACAGCCTTTTGATTTCAATGCAGCCTGCTATAGTGGTGCTTAAGTTTTTAACTTGGCTTTGTTTAAAGTAAGTAAGGAGTAGCAATATGGTGGAGTATCGCTATATTTTGCCCTACTCTGTATCTTATATTTAACAAGCAGTCTTACGCTGCCGATTGTGTGAGGCTTCAAATTTATTGCGATATTCCCAGTTAGAATCCGCTAAAGAAAGAGGCGGCTCAATAAAGTCGCCTCACACCGATTCCCCGATTTCTTCATCCACCATATTTTTTATTTCCTGCCTCACCCACTGGTGGATTGGGCTATTGTGATGAATGAGATGCCAAAATTGTTCAACTCGAAAGTCGGCAGTGTAAAACGGTAAATCGGCCACCGTGATGTCATAACGTCTACCTAGGTGAGAGACCAGACGTCTTGGTAAAGTGGCAATCAGATCAGTGTTAATCAATAACTCCGGCACCATCGAAAAATGTGGCAAAGATGCCACCACTTCGCGCTGATAACCCAGTCTTTTCAGCTCATGATCCATATCCGTTTTGCCCAAGCCATTACCGGAGATGATTAGATGTCGGCTCTGGCAATAGCGCTCTAACGTCATAGGCTGAAGAGCCCATTTATGCTGGCAACACATCACTACGGCATAGTTATCATTAAATAAACGCTGTTTAAACACGTTAGTGGGTGACTCATCGGTGGAATACAGTAATAAATCCGCCACCTTTTCCAAGTAATCATGCAGCGGCATAAACGAGTTGTAAGACACAATTTGTAATTTCAAGTTTGGAGCACGCTGTTGAAAACGCGCCAACAATTTCGGCACAATCATCATCATTTCGAAATCCAACGCCCCTATAGTGAACACGCCTGAGTATTGCTGGGGGTCAAACTCGTCATCTACCAACATATGACGAATGGTATTGAGTGATATTTCCAATTCGCTATAAAGGCGCTCACCTTTTACAGTCAAACGGTACTCATTTTTCACCTTCACCAGCAATGGATCACCAAATTGTTCACGCAAGCGCATCAGAGCTCGACTGACTGCTGGCTGACTCATGTTTAATACTTGAGCGGCCTGACTAATATGCTTATGAATTAATAGCTTTTCTAAAATCGTCAATAAATTTAAGTCAATGCTGCGCAAATTGATTTCGGGGGCGACCATACCATCACCTAATAATTTCGTGCGTAAATGATCTATATACTATAACAAGCATGCATTTTTGATATGTTTGTTTTTCATTTATCTTCTCCTCACCTGATTGAGGAGATAAAAAATGAAACTATCCACCCTAGCTTTAGCCCCTATTGCTGCTGCACTGTTTACTTTTAATGTAAATGCGAAAGGCCATGACCACGACAACCAACATGCGATTTTTTTTCCTGGTGAAACCGTTCAAGACACAGCGAAAATCGTAGTTGAGCCCTCTGCCACTCAGTCTCTGAAACTGGGACAGAAAATCAATAACCTGTATGAGCGCCAATTTGATGAGAGTAAAGCCACCGTTCAAAAATTGGGCAAAAATACCTATTGGATCGGGGTTAATTATTACAACGCTACGGTTGTAGTTAATGAAGACTCAGTATTGTTGATTGATCCGCTAGGCGATGGCCGCATTGATGCTCTTTTTAAAGGAGTTAAATCCATCACCAATAAACCAATTACTACCATTATGTATTCGCACTACCACCTAGATCATGTAGGTGGTGGTAACCAACTGGTTGACTTGATTAAGAAAAATTATCCAAAGGTGGATAATGTCCGTGTTATTGCTAGTCAAACCGTTGCAGACAAGATCAACCACCACGCTGAAGTGGGCGAAAACGGTGTGAAAACGCCTAAAGTTCCAGCGCCAAATGAGGTATACGATTTGAAAAAACCTCAAACGGTCAAATTTGGCTCAATGAAGTTAAAGATGATGGCACCAGAAGGCTCTGGCCATACACCGGATAACACGATGATTCTTATCCCAAGTGATCGTGTGCTGCATTTTGCAGACATGATTAACCCTGATCAACTGCCGTTTTATAATTTCGCGGGAGCAGAACATTTCCACGGTTACGAAGAGGATCTACAAAGCCTTCTGAGCACACCACTCAGCAAACAGTGGGACTTTATTAACGGCGGCCATGGCAATATCGGTTCAAAACAGGATGTGAAAGATCTGCTGGAATATATTGCGGACATCAGAACTGAAGTGGGCAAGCAGCTAGAAGTCGCGCCCTACACTCCAGTTTTGAGTGACGGAAACCACTTCGTTTGGTTCAAACGCTGGCAAGATGAGATCACTAACAATGTACATACCGCAATGGCGAACAAGTATAGCCACATGTACGGTTTCGATTCAGGTGTGGTGGAAACCCACGCAGCCATGATTTTGGCTGATATGATCGATCACTAATTTCACTCGGATAAAACAGCCCTCTAACGAGTAATGCCGATCAGTTAAGGCCAAAGTGATCGGTTGAACGATCCTTCAGAGCTGTCAAAATCCAAGTGTATTTAATGCACTTGGATTTTTTTATGGATGTTTCTCAAGCTCTAAACATAATTAAT
>NZ_SHMN01000019.1:0-92262 GCF_029478525.1 Vibrio sp. 1151_11
CGGCTATCGCATCCGCTAGCGCGTCTTCTTCTGTGTACTCTGGCAGCTCAAGATCCGTAAGGTCGCTCTCGTCTTCCTTTTCTTCTAGAGAAGGCTCACTAATTGAAGCAAGTGCATCTTCTTCACTGAATTCAGGTAAGGATTGCTCGTCAATCGCTTCAAAACTTTCTTGAGCAACAGGCTCTGACGCCGCTTCTTGAGGCTCGGCTATCGCATCCGCTAGCGCGTCTTCTTCTGTGTACTCTGGCAGCTCAAGATCCGTAAGGTCGCTCTCGTCTTCCTTTTCTTCTAGAGAAGGCTCACTAATTGAAGCAAGTGCATCTTCTTCACTAAATTCAGGTAAGGCTTGCTCGTCAATCGCTTCAAAACTTTCTTGAGCAACAGGCTCTGACGCTGCTTCTTGAGGCTCGGCTATCGCATCCACCAGCGCGTCTTCTTCTGTGTACTCTGGCAGCTCAAGATCCGTAAGGTCGCTCTCGTCTTCCTTTTCTTCTAGGGGAGGCTCGTTGATTGAAGCAAGTGCATCTTCTTCACTAAATTCAGGTAAGGCTTGCTCGTCAATCGCTTCAAAACTTTCTTGAGCAACAGGCTCTGACGCCGCTTCTTGAGGCTCGGCTATCGCATCCGCCAGCGCGTCTTCTTCTGACGGCTCTGGCAGTTGGACTTCGGAAAGCTCGCTCTGTGACTGTTCTTCTAGCGATGGCTCATTAAAGGAAGCAAGGAGATCTTCTTCTTCTAACTCCACTAACTTGTCATCGTGGAGCTCCTCAACATGGTCCTTTGCCGATGATTCTGCTGAATTGGTTTGAAGCGGCTCAACATCAGCTTGGCTTGGTTCTTCCTCTTCTAGCTCACCAATGTCCCAGTCTTCATCTTGTGGAACTCCAAATTCGTTAGGGCTGACTTCTGGTTTGCTAACCTGTGCGGGTTCTATTTTTTCCGGGGATGTCGAGCTGTTTAGAGGTTGCTCCTCATTCGGCTTCAGATCCGGATAACTTGCCCCTTCAATTTCTGGGTTAAAATCAAATGAGTCGTCGATAAATTCTTCATCGATGTCGCCATCAACCACTCCCATCTGTTCATCATCCAGTAGAGGATCTTTTTCAGGAGCGGCACTTAGCAGATCGTCAATGAAGATGTCGCTGTTAAACTCGGAATCTTCAACGCTATCGTTTTCATTATCCAAAAACTCGCTATTTTGCTGTTCGGTCTCTTCGATATTCTGAGCATGCTGCTCGATTTCCAGCAACTCTTCAAATAATGCCGTACCATCTTCTTCAGCGAGACTATCCTTATCTTCAGCACCTTCTTGCTCTTGGCCTGCCTTTTCAAACTCAAGTGATTCAGAACCATTGTCAGTAAATAGTTCGTCCAATAGCTCTGTACTATTCTCATCCAGCTCGGTTTCAATGTCGGATTCCGTAGTTTCTTCACCCAATAACTCATACAGAGTTTGATCACCAGTGAAGTCAACATCATCAATATCTTCTTCGCTCGAAGCGATGTCTTTATCGGGCTGCACAAGTTCTTCAAGTAAGTCGGTGCTTTCCGATAAGTCTGTCTCGCTCTCTTCATCATCACCGAGTAGCTCATCGAGCAATTCGACACTGTCGCTATCAATTGTTAGGACGTCTTCATCTTGCTCTTCTAATAATTCATCCAGCAGCGCTGTTTCAGTGGAGGAATCAGTTTCTATTGAGGTGAGGTCAGATTGCGCTTCAATCGTTGCGAATAGATCATCAAGTTCACTATCCGACGCTAGCTCTGCTTCTTTTAAATCGAAGTTACCGCCGGTTTTTGCTAGCTCGGGCTCTTCTGAATCCAAGTTGAAATCATCTTCGGACTCATCCAATAATGAATCAAAGTCAAAACTATCATGATGATCGTCATCACTATTGGCGGCAAACAAATCGTCAAGTAGCGATTGATCTAAAGTATCGCTTCCGAGATCTTCAGCTTTATCATCTCCAGCCAATAACGCGTCAATGTCGTCTTCAGAAATGGAATCATCATCATCGGATAAATCAAATTCTGTTTCGCCGTCATCTTCATCTAATAACGCTTCGTCTAAAGCTCGCGCCATCTCATCGAGACCGACAGCTTTTTCGTCAGCACCAACACTGATGCCGTTACTGCTAGCGGTCAAATCTTCTAAATCCGCAGCAAGATCACCATCATCGCCGATACTCGCAAATGGGTCTTCGCCATCTTCACCTTCGAGGTTGAAGTCTAAATCTGTATCGTCTAAATCGGCAAAAATGTCCGATTCTTGCTCAGCATTGTCATCGATTTCATCATCCAGTGTGATGTCGTCACCAAATAACTTCTCACTATCATCAGACTCACCAAACAAGTCATCATCCAGCATTAAATCATCGTCAATATCTTCAAGGCTGCCAGCAGCCATTGGCGTTATGGGCTCTTGATTACCTTGAGTGACAACAGGCTGCTCCGTTGGCTTGGATCGGCGGCCAAGCAACATCACAACCAGTAAACCAATTAACAGGCCAGGAATAAGGGCGAGAGCGGCGACCAACCAAGAGTTGGAAAGCAGTTGATCAAGTGCACTTGGTGCAAGCTTTTGCGCCTCTAATGCTTTTCTACGTTCTTCATCAAGTAGCTTTTCAACTTCAGAGCGAATGCGGTTTTCGTCACCGAGTTCTCCTTTGAGTGCATCGACTTCAGATTGAACATCTGCCAGCATCAAACGTAACTTATGATTTTTCTCTTCAAGCGCCAGTAATTCAGTATCAGATTTCGCAACTTGTGTGCCAATATCTTTTAGCACAGGCTCACTCTTCGTCTTTTCAACAACTGGTTGAGCGGCAGTAGAGGCAATTGTTTTTTCAGGCAAAGCTGTAGAAGCAGCAGTAACAGGCGCTGTTGGCTGCGCCGTATTAGCATTCAATTTGGCTTGATGCGCGGCCATGATATTGACCGCTTCTTGTGTGGGCGCACTATTTACCTGTGCCAATGATGGAACACGTAAGTTGCTACCCGGAATCAAACTGTGAATATTTTGATTTTCGAACGCCTGAGGGTTTAGCCGATAAATGGCCAGCAGGGTTTGTTGTACAGTGACGTTATTCGATGGGCGTAGTCGAGTGGCAATAGACCACAAAGTGTCGCTGTCTAAGGTTGGCCCAAAAAACGTCGATGGTTGGCTATTAGCCTGCTGAAGATTACGAGTTTGAGTGAGATTTTCTGAAAATTGAGGAGAAGACTGGATCTCACCATTCGGCCCAACCAGGCGAATGCTCTCGGCACTAACGATAGAAGTCTGAGTCACGGCAACCATTGCTATCGGCAACAGTAGACGCTGAAAAATTTGACGCATATAAGGCTCAGCTATGTGCTTGGAATAAATAAATACGATGATCTGTTTAATATATCGGATAACGCTAGCAAAACTATAGGACGCAAGGTAAAAAATGTGTCACGACTACGATAATCGCAGGAATCTCACACATTTTTCCCCGCTAAGTGAGCTTGCTCAGACAAAAACAGTACCATAATAAAAAGAAAGGCCAGCATTGGCTGACCTTTTTAAATAGTACTTAAGCTTACTCTGCGTCTATTTTTGCCCAAGTGTCACGTAGACCCACTGTGCGGTTAAAAACCAACGCTTCTGGTTTAGAATCTTTCGAGTCAGCACAGAAATAACCCATGCGCTCAAACTGATAACCTTGCTCCGCGTGTGCCGACACCAAACTAGGCTCAACAAAACCATTAATTTTAACCAATGAATCTGGGTTAATGGTTTCGGCAAAGTTGTCAGCCGCCGCCGGGTTGGGAACGGTAAATAGGCGATCATACAAACGAATTTCAGCTGGCAAGGCTTTATCGGCGGATACCCAATGAATAACACCTTTTACTTTGCGTCCATCAGCCGGGTTTTTACCCAGAGTATCCACATCGTAAGTGCAGAATATTGTCGTAATATTGCCTTGTGCATCTTTTTCAATGCGCTCTGCTTTTATTACGTAAGCGCCGCGTAAGCGAACTTCTTTGCCTAGCACTAAACGTTTGTATTTCTTGTTGCCTTCTTCACGGAAATCTTCACGTTCAATCCACAATTCGCGAGTAAATGGAACTTCACGTTCGCCCATTTCAGGCTTGTTTGGATGATTTGCCAGCGTTAACGTCTCGACTTTACCCGCCTCAAAGTTTTCTATCACCACTTTTACAGGGTCAAGAACCGCCATGGCGCGAGGCGCATGTTCGTTTAAGTCTTCACGGATACAAGACTCTAACGAACTGAATTCGATCATATTTTCCTGTTTTGTCACACCTATGCGTTTGCAAAACTCACGAATCGATGCTGGTGTGAATCCACGGCGGCGTAAACCTGAAATCGTCGGCATACGTGGGTCATCCCAACCATCCACTAATTTTTCCGTAACCAGCTGGTTTAGTTTACGCTTAGACATTACCGTGTATTCAAGGTTTAAACGGCTAAACTCATACTGATGTGGTCGACAATCAATCGTGATATTTTCCAACACCCAATCGTACAGACGGCGGTTATCTTGAAACTCTAGGGTACAAATTGAGTGCGTGATCCCTTCCAAGGCATCCGAGATACAGTGGGTAAAATCGTACATTGGATAAATGCACCATTTATTACCCGTTTGGTGATGCTCTGCGAAACGAACACGGTAAAGCACAGGATCGCGCATCACCATAAAGGATGATGCCATGTCAATCTTGGCACGTAGGCACGCTTTGCCTTCTTCGAAACCACCAGCGCGCATTTTCTCAAATAGGGCTAGGTTTTCTTCAATGCTGCGATCGCGGTACGGACTTGGCTTACCTGCTTGAGTCAATGTACCTCGATATTCACGGATCTCTTCTGGACTGAGCTCTTCAACATAAGCCAGACCTTTTTGGATCAGCTCAACCGCGTATTGGTATAGTTTGTCAAAATAATCTGACGAATAACAAACATCACCAGACCATTGGAAGCCGAGCCATTTCACGTCGGCTTTGATTGACTCAACGTACTCCATATCTTCTTTTTCAGGGTTTGTATCGTCAAAACGTAAATTACACTGTCCCTGATAGTCCTGAGCAATACCAAAGTTTAAGCAGATAGATTTAGCATGACCGATGTGCAGGTAACCATTTGGCTCGGGCGGAAAACGAGTATGCACACTTGTGTGTTTGCCATCCGCTAAATCTTTATCAATGATTTGGCGAATAAAATTCGATGGACGAGCCTCAGCTTCACTCATCTATAGCACCTCAAAATTATTTAGTATCGTCAGAAGATTTTTCTGTATGTAAGAGCAGTAATGCTTGCAGAAACAGAAAGTTTGTCGCTAATGATCCACAATTATCCGCTCTTGCACAATAAAAAGTGGGCATTTCCTGCGATTATTTCAAGACATTGCCTTTTGTCTGGCTAGGCTAAGCAAAATTTCAGGCAAAGGGCGTAAGAAATAGGCAAAAGCTACCGTTGTGGGCAGCCTTAAATTTGAATAGCGCTCATTTGATGAATAAGAAAAACCTCTGCATAAAGCAGAGGCTTTAAAATAACCTAATCATCCGTTGCGATTAAGACTAAGGAAGTTTCACGCTAGAAAGATCTTCGTTTGCATTGATAGACTTCATCTCACCAGCAACGATTTCAGCAAGAGGGCCTAAGATAACTTGTAGGTTATTAGTACCCAGTTTCACCACACCCATGGCACCCAATGCTTTTAATGTTTTCTCGTCGATAATACTCATGTCATTGACAGATAAACGTAAGCGAGTGATACAAGCATCGATGTTAGATAGGTTGCTGTGACCGCCTAGAGCTTTAAGGTATTGTTTAGCGAGCTCAGAAGACTCTTTCGCGCCTGATACTTTGCAATCGCTGTCGTCATCTTCGCGACCTGGTGTTTTAAGGCCAAATTTCAAAATAACGGTACGGAAAATCACATAGTAGAGAGCAAAGAACACAATACCTTGAACTATTAGCATGTACCAATTAACCGCCAGTGGGTTACGTGATGACAATACCATATCCACAAGGCCTGCAGAGAAACCGAAACCCGCAATCCACTGCATTGAAGCAGCAATGAATACTGATAGACCCGTCAATGCTGCATGCAATACATATAGTGCAGGAGCAAGGAACATGAACGAGAATTCTAGAGGTTCAGTTACACCGGTAAAGAATGAAGCAAAACCAGCTGCAATCATGATAGAAGCAACTTTTTCTTTATTCTTCGCTGTAGATGTGTGGTAAATAGCCAATGCCGCACCAGGTAGACCAAACATCATAATAGGGAAGAAGCCTGCTTGGTACATACCCGTTACGCCTGGGATACCTGTACCCTCAGCGATAGATTTTGCACCACCTAAGAAGTTAGGAATGTCGTTAATACCCGCAACGTCAAACCAGAATACTGAGTTCAGTGCGTGATGAAGACCAACAGGGATTAGCAAACGGTTAAAGAACGCATAGATACCTGCACCCGCAGAACCTAGACCTTGAATCGATTCACCAAACGATACTAGACCACCATAAACATGCGGCCATACATACATCAGAACGAAGGCGATAAAAATACCAGCAAACGACGTCAAAATAGGTACTAGGCGTTTGCCAGAGAAGAAGGCTAATGCTTTATGCAATTCTACAGTAGAGAAGCGATTGTAGATTTCAGCAGAAACAATACCTACTAAAATACCAACAAACTGGTTGTTGATTTTACCAAAAGCAGCAGGAACTGCGCTTGGATCAATACCTTGGATCTGTGCAACGGCTCCTGGAGAAAGCAAAGTCGTCACGACTAAGAAACCAACAAACCCCGACAATGCAGCAGCACCGTCTTTATCTTTAGACATACCGTAAGCCACACCAACAGCAAACAGTACAGACATGTTATCAATGATTGCAGCACCTGCTTTAATCAGGAATGCAGCCAAGGCACTGTTTGAACCCCACCCATTTGGGTCGATCCAATAACCAATACCCATTAGTATCGCGGCAGCTGGCAATGTGGCAACTGGTACCATCAACGCCTTGCCTACTTTTTGAAAGTATCCAAGAATATTCACCTTAAGTTCCCCCTATAGGATTTAGGATTTTTTGTATTTGGTTGAGCCACTTATTTTAGTCGCTCAATTTAGTCAAACTCAGTTTATGATATTAATTTTGCTCCGCAAATTAAAACCTTATCATTTGTGATCATAATCACCACAATCTGCCAAATACCAAGGTTTTTGCTAGCGAGATCATAAAACTTATTTTACAATTAAAAAAAATGGAAATTAGGCGATAATATTTGCCTGTTTCATCGTCGAATAGCATGTAAGCTAAACAACCCCGACTGGCTTTTTTCGTATAAAATGCAAACTATAACCATCAAATAACCCAGTCAAAACGAGCACTTAATTTTAATGTCATCCAGCATTGGCTGTTTGCTAGCAAGATAATTCGCGACCTAATTGAAGTAAGAAAAGAAAGCACCGTACTGGCACATTCCACCTTTCATTTCGTCGCCTCGCCAAATTTATAAAATATTGATAGATAAGGATTTGATGATTATGTACGCACTAACTAACTGTAAAATCTACACTGGCAGTGATGTGCTAGTTGACCATGCTGTGATTATCAACAACGAGTTGATTGAAGCGGTCTGTCCTATTGCGGATTTACCACAAGATATAGCGACACAAGATTTAAATGGTGCAAACCTAAGCCCAGGCTTTATCGACCTGCAATTGAATGGTTGTGGCGGTGTGATGCTGAATGATGAAGTAACCGCGACTACGATGCAGATCATGCATAAAGCCAACCTAAAATCAGGATGCACAAGCTTTTTGCCAACGTTAATCACCTCTTCAGACGAAGACATGTGCAAAGCGATTTCTGCCGCACGTGAATATCACTCTAAATATAAAAACCAATCACTGGGTTTACACCTTGAAGGGCCATATCTTAATGTGATGAAAAAGGGCATTCACAGTGTGGATTTCATCCGCCCTTCAGATGACAACATGATCGCCACTATGTGTGAAAATAGCGATGTGATTGCTAAAGTGACATTGGCGCCAGAGCACAACAATCCAGAACACATTGAACGTCTGGTGAAAGCTGGCATTGTGGTATCGATTGGTCACACTAACGCAACTTATACTGAAGCACGTAAAAGCTTTGAATCAGGCATCACCTTTGCCACACACTTATTTAATGCCATGACGCCGATGGTTGGACGTGAACCCGGTGTCGTTGGTGCAATTTATGACACCCCAGAAGTTTATGCTGGCATTATTGCTGATGGCTTTCATGTTGATTATGCTAACATCAGAATTGCTCACAAAATCAAAGGCGAAAAGCTTGTATTAGTGACCGATGCCACAGCTCCTGCAGGCGCTAACATGGATTACTTTATTTTTGTCGGTAAGAAAGTATATTACCGTGATGGTAAGTGTGTTGATGAAAACGGCACACTGGGCGGCTCAGCACTCACTATGATTGAGGCAGTGCAAAACACTGTTGAGCACGTTGGTATCGCATTGGACGAAGCTCTGCGGATGGCAACTCTGTATCCGGCAAAAGCAATTGGTGTGGATCACAAACTAGGCCGAGTTAAAAAAGGCATGGTGGCGAACCTCACTGCATTTGATAGAGACTTCAATGTTCAGGCGACGGTTGTTAACGGACAATACGAGCACAATTGATAATGAATGGCGGACAAATAGGTAACGTAGATTTAGTCAAACAACTCAACAGCGCAGCAGTGTACCGATTGATCGACCTACAAGGTCCGATATCTCGTATTCAAGTTGCCGATGTGAGCCAACTTGCTCCAGCAAGTGTTACAAAAATAACCCGCCAACTTCTAGAACGCGGCCTCATTAAAGAGGTCGCACAACAAGCCTCTACTGGCGGACGTAGAGCCATCTCCTTAACAACCGAAGTCGCCCCTTTTCACTCTGTCGCCGTACGTTTAGGCCGAGATTACATTCAGCTCAGCCTGTATAATTTAGGGGGTAAAGAACTCGCGTCGGACTATCACGAGTTTCACTATTCTCACCAAACACAATTAATTGAGGGGCTCCTTTTCCACCTCAATACCTTTATCAAACAACAGCAAGAGCGAATCGAACAGTTCATTGCCATTGGTATTGCCCTACCCGGCTTAGTCAACCCAGAAACGGGTGTCGTAGAATACATGCCCAACATTGCTATTGATGCACTCGCTTTAGGTGACATCATTCGTGATAATTTTCATGTTGAATGTTTTGTTGGCAACGACGTGCGCGGTATGGCGCTTGCCGAACATTATTTTGGTGCCAGCAAAGACTGTCAAGACTCTATCCTAGTCAGCGTTCACCGAGGAACTGGGGCTGGCATTATCGTCAATGGTCAAGTATTCCTAGGCTATAACCGTAACGTAGGTGAAATTGGTCATATCCAAATCGACCCACTCGGCGAACAGTGTCAATGCGGAAATTTCGGCTGTTTAGAAACGGTAGCCGCAAACCCGGCTATTATATCTCGTGTTAAAAAACTGATTGCTCAGGGCTATGAATCTAGCCTAGCGAATATAGAGAGCATTACCATCAATGATGTATGTGAGCACGCCAATCTCGGTGATGAGCTAGCAAAACAGAGCTTAATTCGAGTGGGTAATCAACTCGGTAAAGCCATTGCGATGACCATTAACTTGTTCAACCCACAAAAAGTGGTAATTGCAGGTCAAATTACAGCCGCTCAAGAGATCGTATTCCCCGCGATTCAACGAAATGTAGAGAATCAATCACTCAAAACTTTCCACACCAATTTACCCATAGTCGCGTCGCAGATTGATAAACAACCAACCATAGGTGCATTTGCTATGATTAAACGGGCAATGTTAAATGGTGTTTTACTTCAAAAATTACTTGGCGATTAAGCAACCGATTGAATTATAATAAAAGGCTGTGTCGTCATGACACAGCCTTTTTTACAACCAAAACATTATTTTTAAACCAAAGCATTACTAAAGGAATTTATGGAACTTATCCTAATTTCAACGGCTTTTTTCGCAGGGTTTATTGCCTTGAAATGCAATTTACCTCCGTTGGTTGGCTTTTTAGTTGCTGGGTTTGGCCTTAATGCTGCTGGCTACCACAGCAGCGATACCATTCTGACCCTAGCCGATCTAGGGGTTACCTTATTGCTGTTCACAATTGGACTTAAGCTAGAGATTAAAACCTTATTTGCGAGAGAGATTTGGGCTGGTGCCACGGTTCATAACCTCCTTTCGACAGGGATTTTCAGCATTGCTTTATTGATATTCAAATATTTAGGGGTTAGCTCTCTGGCCTCGATGTCAATTGAACAATTAGTTCTGCTTGGTTTTGCTTTGTCATTCTCCAGTACTGTTTTTGCGGTGAAATCACTGCAAGAGAAAGGAGAAATGAACGCGACATACGCCACTATCGCCATCGGTATTCTTGTGATGCAAGATATCTTTGCTGTCATATTTTTAACCGTCTCGACAGGAAAACTTCCTCATTGGTACGCTGCCACTTTATTGATCCTACCCTTTATGCGGCCACTATTTTACAAACTGCTCGACTGGGTTGGTCACGGTGAAATGCTTGTTCTGTTTGGTATATTTTTTGCCTTAGTGGTCGGAGCAGGATCATTTGAATTGGTTGGGATGAAACCCGATCTTGGTGCTCTGATTTTAGGCATGCTGCTAGCAGGCCATCGCAAAGCATCTGAGCTGTCAAAATCACTCTTTAATCTAAAAGAGCTGTTTCTCGTCTGCTTTTTCCTCAATATTGGACTATCAGAACAGCCCACAATGACTGGGTTTGCGCTCGCATTGTTGCTCTTACTGCTGCTTCCCATCAAAGGTATCCTCTATTTTTGGGTACTCAACCGCTTTAAATTCCGAGTGAGAACCTCACTGTTAGCCACCTTGTCTTTATTCAATTTCAGTGAATTCGGGCTGATTGTGGGAGGACTTGCTTTCAAAATGGGATGGATGTCGGGTGATATATTGGTCGCACTGGCCATTGCGGTATCCATTTCATTTGTAATCGCAGCCCCAATAAGCCGTAAAGGCCATGAACTCTATCAACATTCACGGCAATGGCTCAAAGAACATGCCGCTGAAAAACTCAACACCAAAGATCAATTAATTAATCCAGGTCATGCTCAGGTACTCATATTAGGGATGGGCCGCATCGGTACCGGTGCATATGATGAGTTGCGCTCTCGTTATGGCAAAATAAGTTTAGGCATAGAAGTCCGAGAAGAGGTTGCTCATGATCACCGCTCACAAGGGCGCAATGTTATTGCTGGTGATGCAACCGACCCTGATTTTTGGGAGCGTATTCTAGACACTGGTAATGTAAAACTCGTACTACTTGCTATGCCGCATCATCAGGGTAACCAAATCGCACTATCGCAGTTACAACACCGTAATTTTAAAGGACAAATCGCAGCCATCGCCGAATACCCAGACCAATTGGAATCACTATTGGAAAGTGGTGTTGATGCAGCATTCAACATCTATAGCGAAGCGGGTAGCGGTTTTGCCCGTCACGTATGTAAACAACTCCAACCTAATTTTACTAAACCGTAATAATGTCTAGGTAAGCCATCGCAATTTTTAGGTAAAACATTGTCATTTCTATGCCCAACTCAATACGGCCCCAGAGCTTAGTTGGGCATAATTTACCCACCATCGCTCAAAAATAGAAAACAAATAGAAAAAATTCATATAAAGTGAGCATTATTTAAATTACATTCACCAAGATACGTCTTATGTGATATTAACGACACCATATGGTTGCTTTTTTTAACCAGAATGGCAAATTAGGTCCAACAGATTAAAAATCATCAAAAGGAAGTTGTATGTGTTCTATATTTGGCATTCTTGATATTAAAAGTGATGCAACAGCGTTACGCCCAATAGCGCTAGAGATGTCTAAAAAAATGCGGCACCGCGGCCCTGACTGGTCTGGCATCTATGCTTCAGAAAAAGCAATCTTGGCTCATGAGCGCCTTTCTATTGTCGGTTTAAACAGCGGCGCACAACCACTTTACAGCCCAAATAAAAAGCACATATTAGCGGTCAATGGTGAGATTTATAACCACAAAGAAATTCGTGCTCGTTACCAAGGTAAATACGATTTTCAAACCGACTCTGACTGCGAAGTGATATTAGCGCTTTATGCAGACATGGGTGCCGCGCTACTTGAAGAACTCAACGGCATCTTTGCCTTTGTGCTCTATGATGAAGAAAAAGATGAGTACCTCATCGGGCGTGACCATATTGGTATCATTCCTCTTTACCAAGGCCATGACGAACACGGTAACTACTACATTGCATCCGAAATGAAAGCTTTGGTAAGCATTTGCAAAACTATCAGTGAATTTCCTCCTGGTAGTTACTACAGCTCGAAAGAGGCAGGCGCACAGCGCTACTATATTCGAGATTGGAATGAATATGCGGCAGTCCAAGGCAATAGCAGCAGTAAAGAAGAGCTAAAACAAGCATTAGAAGCGGCCGTTAAGCGCCAACTGATGACAGATGTACCTTACGGTGTTTTGCTTTCTGGAGGATTGGACTCTTCAATTACGTCAGCCATTGCGAAACGTTACGCCGCAATGCGAATTGAAGATGATGAACAATCAGAAGCATGGTGGCCACAGCTTCACTCTTTTGCGGTGGGTTTAGACGGTGCTCCAGACCTTAAAGCGGCTCGTGAAGTGGCTGAAAAAATTGGCACTGTACACCACGAAATGACTTATACCATCCAAGAGGGTTTAGATGCTATTCGTGATGTTATTTACCATATTGAAACGTATGACGTGACGACAATTCGAGCCTCTACTCCGATGTATTTGATGGGGCGGAAAATCAAAGCTATGGGTATCAAAATGGTACTTTCCGGCGAAGGAGCGGATGAGATCTTCGGTGGTTACTTATACTTCCACAAAGCACCAAACGCGCAAGAATTCCACGAAGAAACTGTGCGTAAACTGCTGGCGTTGAACTTGTTTGACTGTGCTCGCGCTAATAAATCTTTAGCGGCTTGGGGAGTGGAAGGACGCGTTCCTTTCCTAGACAAAGAGTTTATTGATGTTGCAATGAGGCTTAACCCTGCTGACAAAATGTGTGGCAATGGCAAGATGGAAAAACACATTCTACGTGAGTGCTTTGAAGATTATCTGCCAGCCTCGATTGCTTGGCGTCAAAAAGAGCAATTTTCCGATGGTGTGGGCTATAGCTGGATTGACACACTAAAGAGTGTTGCTGAAGAAAAAGTTACCGATCAACAGATGGAAACAGCAAAATACCGCTTCCCATATAATACTCCAGCGACAAAAGAAGGGTATGTTTACCGCGAGATCTTCGAAGAGCTGTTCCCGTTAGAGTCTGCTGCACAATGCGTTCCTGGAGGTCCTTCTGTAGCTTGTTCTTCCGCCAAAGCAATTGAGTGGGATGAATCCTTTAAAAATTGTATTGACCCGTCAGGCCGAGCTGTCAAAGCGGTGCATAATGAAGCGTACTAACCAAAACGCTGGCTAATAAAGTAAATAAAAGGCGCAAAATGCGCCTTTTATTTGTCTAAAGAGCTTACCGTAGAGAGTCAATCACGAATCTAATTCTAAATGCTTATTATCAATGCTCATCGGTATCACTTGGCTGATCATTTTAACCAGCATAATCGATCGCGTCTCACCATCGGGCTCTTGGTAAATGGCATCAATTCCTGAGAACTGCCCACCCTTAAGTCGAACTACCTGCCCTTTTTCTGGAATATTGAACGATGCTACCGGTAATTTTAACTGGTCGAGTAACTTCAATTCCTCGATCAAATCACTGTCCAACTCCTTCGGATGTGAACCAAATCGGATGAAATCAACCACACCGCGAGTAGAGCGCACACTAGTAAAGGTTGGGCCAATTTCAAAATCAAAGTAAATGAACATATAGGAGGGAAAAAGTGGCTCTTTGACAACTTGCCGCTTACCCCGAAGAATTCTCTCTAGTTCAATTTCTGGGTAGAAACATTCGACACCTTGGTTTTCAAGGTGTGCTTTAGCACGCCTCTGATCGCCACGTTTACAATACAACAAATACCAACGTTTCATTTTATTCCTAGCTACTGCTTTTCTTTTTCTTGAATCCTAACACCATCCTCCTCCTCAATAAACGGCTAATAAACTGAACACAAAAATAAACCCTTAATGTCCGAACAAGGCAAATTCAAATAATCAGTAATGAAAGATAAGTTTTCATAACGCAACAAAACTTTGAGCATTGATAGACATGCATTTTAAAAACAATGAGTTAGTTAATAATACCAGAATAAAACACTGATTTTGCTCATTGCGATACGCTAAAAGCCCATGTATATCTAAAGCACAATTTTTCTCATCTCAAATACTAATAATTCTTATGACAAACCAACATCAATACTTTGGGCACCCAAGGGGCCTATTTTTACTTTTTGGCACAGAGCTATGGGAGCGTTTTTCGTATTATGCGATGCGCGCCATTTTGGTACTTTATCTTACAGACGCAACGATGAATGGCGGTCTAGGTTGGTCGACTAAAGATGCTCTCGATCTTTACGGCACCTATACAGGGCTAGTCTACATCACACCGCTTATTGGTGGTTACCTTGCAGATAACTACCTTGGGCAACGCCGTTCTATTTTATTGGGTGGAGCGTTAATGGCCATTGGTCAATTTACGCTAGCACTGCCTGCAGATGTGCTAGGCATTGGCTCTCTACACACTTTCTATTTAGGCCTTGCACTGCTTATCTGTGGTAACGGTCTATTTAAGCCCAATATCTCAACAATGGTTGGTGACCTATATAATGAAGGTGATAACCGTCGTGATGGCGCGTTCACCATCTTCTACATGGGGATCAATTTAGGTGCGCTACTTGCTGGTGTGATCTCTGGTTCAGTTACTAACTCATTTGGTTGGAAAGCCGGTTTTGTGGCCGCTGGTATTGGTATGCTGATCAGCCTTGTGATGCAAATGGCAATGGCTCAATCATGGCTTGGTAATATTGGCCGCGAACCAGCAGCTAAGCGCGATCTAAAACTGAAAAAATCAGCAAATAAAGAACCACTAACGAAAGCAGAAGTAGATCGTATCAAAGTTATCCTTGTGATGAGTTTGTTTACTATTGTTTTCTGGGCGGGTTTCGAACAGGCTGGTGGTTTAATGAACATTTACACGCAGCAATACACTGATCGTATGATGGGTGGTTTTGAGATACCTGCGGCTTGGTTCCAATCGTTAAATCCATTTTTCATTATTACTCTTGCCCCTGTATTAGCCGTATTATGGGTAAAATTAGGTAAGCGTGAACCAAACTCGCCAATGAAGTTTGCATTAGCGATGTTCTTCTTAGCCCTAGGCTTCCTATGTATGGTTGGTGCGGTTATGGAACAAGGTGGTGACACTACCGTAAAAACATCAATGCTATGGCTTGTCGGTGCCTTCTTCTTCCATACCTTGGGTGAACTGTGTCTATCACCAATTGGTCTATCGCTTGTCACTAAACTAGCCCCACTACGCCTTGCTTCATTAATGATGGGAGCATGGTTCGGTTGTAACGCAATCGCGAATTATGTAGCAGGCCATGTAGGTTCTCATGTGGGAGAGCTTGGTGCGATGGCTATCTTCAGCGGTATTGCAGTAACAGCAACCATTGGCGGCGTCATTTTACTGTTGTGCTCTAACACGCTCGTCCGTTGGATGCACGGTGCAGAAAGAGCGACAAGCTACGCTGAAGAAATTGAAGAGCAACAAACTCAGTTGGTTTAGCTTCAAATATACCTAGTAGTAATTCAAGAATAATAATGACAAACGGTCACGCTATAGTGACCGTTTTTGTACTAGAAAAGAATTCAACTCATCAGCGCTTAACTAAGGAAGCCATCATTTCTATATGCATTGCCGAATCATTTAGGCACTCAATGTAGGTAAACAATTCTCCACCAGCGTGAATAAAAGTTTCTTTACCTTGCTCAGCTATCTCTTCTAGGGTTTCTAAACAATCCACCGAGAAGGCGGGAGTGATGATATCCAACTTTTTAATACCGCGGCTTGGCAGAGCCTCTAATGTTTTATCCGTATAAGGCTGTAGCCACTCTTCACGTCCAAAAATAGACTGATAGGTCAGGCCGATTTGGTCAGCATTCAAACCAAGTTCTTGTGCCAAAAGTTCTGTGGTTTTTTGGCAATGCTGTGGGTAGATATCACCGTTATCGGCGTATCGCTTAGGGATACCGTGGTAGGAACAAAGCAAATAGTCACCTTGCCCGTTACGTTGCCAAGAGTCACGGACTTTACTCGCCAAAGATCGTATATAAGCAGGGTGATTATGATAATCACGAATAAAACGTAAATTGGGCGTCACAGGCATACGTTTCATCGCTTTGGCAAGGCCATCAAACACGGCAGCCGTAGTAGTACCAGAATATTGAGGGTACAGAGGCAGCACCACAATCTCTTCAACGCCACGCTCCAATAATGTGTTGATACCCTCTAAAAGGCTTGGTGAACCATAGGTCATACCAAGTTCCACTGGTGTACCGAGATACTGTTCTAACGCTTGCACTTGGCGTTTAGAGTACACCATCAAAGGAGAGCCTTCTTCCATCCAAACAGATTGATATAACTTAGCAACCTTGGGGGCTCGCAGCGGAAGAATCACACCATGTAATAATGGACACCAGATCCAACGACTCATATCAACCACACGTTGGTCATGTAAAAATTGGCTTAAAAATCGTTTTACTGCCGATGCCGTCGGTTCACTCGGCGTTCCCAAGTTAACCAATAGCACACCCTGTTTTTGATTATTTTGCATTACTTCCATTCATCCATTTCATTGTTAATTATTGAGTACGAATTTGCGGTAGGAAAGTTCATAAAAAAAGCGACCTTTCGGTCGCTTTCACTATAACAAAGTTAACAAGCCTATACTGAGCCAATTATGCTAATGCTTTCTCAATATCAGCGCTAACTTGAGCAACTGGCTTAGTGCCATCAAATTTTAGGTATTTCGTATTACCCATTTGTGCTTCTTTACCGTAGTAAGTGATCAGTGGCGCTGTTTGCTCGTGGTAAACACCTAAACGAGCACGAACGGTTTCTTCTTTGTCATCATCACGAACGACAAGATCTTCACCTGTTACGTCATCTTTACCTTCCACTTTTGGCGGGTTGTAAGTGGCGTGGTAGGTACGACCAGAAGCCAAGTGAGCACGACGTCCCGCCATACGCTCAACAATAACGTCATCGGCAACATCAAACTCAATCACATAGTCAACATTTATGCCCATTGCTTTTAAGCCATCAGCTTGAGGAATCGTGCGAGGAAAACCATCGAGTAAAAAGCCCTTTTCACAATCGGCTTGGGTGATGCGTTCTTTGATTAAGCCAAGGATGATTTCATCAGAAACGAGTTGACCAGCATCAATCACTGATTTCGCTTTTTTGCCAAGTTCAGTACCTGCTTTAATCGCAGCACGTAACATATCACCAGTAGAGATTTGTGGAATACCGTACTTCTCCATGATGAATTGAGCTTGAGTGCCTTTACCTGCACCGGGAGCACCTAGAAGAATGATGCGCATGTTTAATCCTCTTTAGAAAATTATGATTTATACCGAAGCTCACAACCAGATGAGACTTAAAACCAACGGTAAGTTTCGGTATAACGGTAATGAGATGAGTGAATAATAATTCGGCGAGCAACATACACAGCTTACCGATCGCATTCAAGCGATGCATTCTAACATACAAATTTAAGCGACTAACCAGATTAAGACTAAAGAATATAATCTTAGCCGGATGTTCGCTGCAAGTTTGCCTAAAATATCGCTCGTTCTCAGCAGAGAATCGCTATTCAAAGCAAAAAGCTCGCAGTTGCGAGCTTTTTGTTAGCCAGTTAGCTATTCAACCTTAGTCAAAAGCTGATTAATTGCGGTTAGGAATTGTGACGGATCTTCCATCGAACCACGCTCAGCAAGCGTCGCTTGACCTAGTAAAACTTCAACCCAGCGACCAAATACTTGCTCATCCGCTTCATCGGCCATCCGTTTCACTAACGCATGTTCAGGGTTAAGTTCCAAAATATACTTCACCTCTGGTACCGGTTGACCAGCCGCAGCAAGCAATTTTGCCATCTGCGTACCCATCTCATAATCGTCGGTCACAACAACCGCTGGAGTACTTGCCAGTTTAAAAGTAGTTCGAACCTCTTTGACACGATCGCCAAGGTACTGCTTCGTACGTTCAACCACCGATTTAAACTCTTCTTCAGTCTCTTTATGCTTCTCTTTTTCCGCTTCATCTTCGAACTGGCTCAGATCTAGCCCTGCTTTGGTGATGGATTGGAACATTTTTCCATCAAACTCAGTGAGGTAGTTCATCAACCACTCATCAATGCGATCAAACATTAAAATAACTTCGATACCTTTGGCTTTAAACTGCTCTAGGTGTGGGCTATTTTTGGCCGCTGCATAGCTATCAGCGGTGAGGTAGTAGATTTTATCCTGCCCCTCTTTCATCCGTTCAACATAAGCCGCTAAACTAACCGTTTGCTCTGCTGAGTCAACCTCGGTCGAGGCGAAGCGCAATAGGCTGGCGATCTTCTCTTTATTAGCAAAATCTTCTGCAGGCCCCTCTTTGAGTACCAAACCAAACTCTTTCCAGAAGGTTTGATATTTATCAGCATCATTGCTCGCCATACGTTCAAGCATGGTCAATACACGCTTGGTACAAGCATTACGCAATGATTGAGTCACCTTGTTATCTTGTAAAATCTCGCGTGAAACATTAAGCGGTAAATCGTTTGAGTCGATTAAACCACGGACAAAGCGCAAGTAGGACGGCATAAATTGCGCAGCATCATCCATGATAAATACACGCTGAACATAAAGTTTCAAGCCTGATTTATGATCACGATTCATCATATCCCAAGGTGCTTTCGCTGGAATATAAAGTAGGCTGGTATAATCGTTTTTACCTTCTACACGGTTATGGCTCCACACCAGTGGGTCAGCATAATCATGGGAAACGTGTTTATAGAACTCTTGATACTCTTCATCACTGATTTCTGACTTAGAACGCGTCCACAACGCCTGTGCTTTGTTGATTTGTTCCCACTGGGTCTCTTCAGTCTCATTACCTTCGTCATCACGAACCTTGGTTTGGATAGAAACTGGAATTCCAATGTGGTCTGAATATTTAGAAATCACATCACGCAGACGCCATTCAGAAAGGAACTCTTTGCCTTCCTCTCGCATGTGCAAAATGATATCGGTTCCACGAGACTCTTTATTAATGCTTTCTACTGTATATTCACCTTCACCTTGTGAATACCATTGAACCGCTTCGTTAGCAGGTAAACCCGCAGCGCGAGTTCTTACAGTGACCGCATCAGCGACGATGAAGGCCGAGTAAAAACCCACCCCAAACTGACCGATAAGCTGAGAGTCTTTAGATTGATCTTGGGATAGCTTAGAGAAAAACTCCGCTGTGCCGGATTTTGCAATCGTACCGAGATGTTCAATGACATCTTCGCGGCTCATACCAATACCGTTATCTGAAATGGTCAGCGTATTCGCTTGGGTATCAAACGATAATTTAACGCCTAAGTTGGCATCACCTTGATATAAATCGGCATTAGACAACGCTTGAAAACGAAGTTTATCCGCAGCATCAGAGGCATTTGAAATTAATTCGCGAAGGAAGATCTCTTTATTGGAATAAAGAGAGTGAATCATAAGATGAAGTAACTGTTTGACTTCAGATTGAAAACCACGAGTTTCTTTATTGGTAGTAGCCGTTTCGCTCATACTAGCTCCATAACATCTGAGTTATTTTCATTCACACACAGAGTGTGCAACCAAGGATGATTTGCTAGTAAGATGAGGCTGGCAATTGTAAATTCAAGGTCAATAATCATAAAAACACTGTTTTTTTCATTTATTTTGATTATGCTTGCCGTAATTTTTATCAAAGAAAATAAAAACTAGCATAATGTTTCATCAATTGCTTCCCCAAGCAGGCTAGGTTGATGGACGGTTAAACATGCCAACAATAAGAAGATTATCATGAGTAACATAGGCACAAAATTCATCCTTGCTAACCGATTCACGTTTGATCCCAATAGTAACTCTTTGCTTGAACAAGAAAACGAACAAGAGGCTGTTCGCCTTGGTAGTAACGAAAGTCGAATTTTACTTCTACTTTGTGAACGCCCAAATGAAGTCATTACACGCCATGAACTGCATGAGTTTGTGTGGCGTGAACAAGGTTTTGAAGTTGATGACTCAAGCTTAACTCAAGCGATTTCAACACTTCGTAAGATGTTGAAAGATCAAACCAAATCACCAGAATTCGTCAAAACCGTGCCGAAACGAGGTTATCAAATGATCGCCTCGGTGACTCGAGCAACCCCCTACTCACAAAAAAACACCACCAACGAGCCTGAAGAGGAACCGTTACTGGCCAGTGAGTCTATCCAAGACATTGACGCGGATACCACTTCGCTACCCGAAGAGACAACATCCCGAACCGTGACGACAGATCCACTCGCGAAAGTAAAAATAGGGAGAGAAAAGTTAACACTGCAAAGCAAATTGATGTTGGTTGTGGCTCTTTTCTTACCTATCCTGGCTCTCCTATTAACTAGCCCTGCACAATCAAAATTTAAACAGATTGCGGTTTATAACAATATAGTTGTGAATACGCCCATAAATCATCCAGACCTAAACAAATGGTTACCTTCTATTGAAAAATGCGTAAAAAAATACAATGAATCACATACTGGAGAACTGGCACCTAAGCAGGTGATTGCGACTGGTGGTCAAAATAATCAGCTCGTATTGAATTACATCCATAGTTCTGAGTTCTCGGGTGAAAATGTCACTTTACGAATTTTAGCTAACCAAGATGATTTGGCCAACGTGTGTAAATAAGGGCATAAATATGAATCCAAAAGTGGCAACCCTCATCTTAGCTATCTCTGCACTATTCAGTAGTTGGTTATACTGGGGCAGTGATTTAAAAATAGAACAAATCCTAACGGCGCAAGAATGGCAATCTAAAATGGTCACTGTGGTAAAACGCAGTCAACAGAATGATTCTGTTGGGCCAATCCGTCGGGTTGATGTCAATTCGAATGTAAAATATTTACCTAACGGTACTTATATTAGAATGTCAAATGTGAAGTTATTCGCCGTGGGTGGTGAAAGTGAAAGTTTCATTAATATCTCAGAAACCGGCACCTGGGATATCAGTGATAGCTACTTATTGATATCGCCTAGCGAATTTAAAAACATTAGTTCTAGTCAAAGTAAGGACTTTACCCCTGAGCAATTAGAACTGATTACTCAATTTTTCAAGATGGATGCTCAACAAAGCCGACGTATTGATGTCGTCAATGAAAAAACATTATTGCTCACCAGCCTAAGCCATGGTTCGACAGTGCTGTTTATCAATTAGCCATCGAGTAATCTGTAACTTTACTGAAGGGTCGAAAGGTCCTTTGTTGCGAATGGCCCTTACTTCTTCACAAAAGGTACACCATGGAAAAAGCCAATATTGAGATCTACTATTGCCGCCAGTGTAATTGGATGCTTCGAGCCACTTGGCTAAGCCAAGAGTTACTGCATACTTTTAGTGAAGAAATTGAATCTGTGCGTCTCTACCCTGATACAGGGGGACGATTTGAAATCATGTGCAATGGGCAACGTATTTGGGAACGTAAACATGATGGTGGTTTCCCTGAAGCAAAAGTTCTTAAGCAACGAGTCAGAGATATCATTGACCCAGAGCGAGATCTGGGTCATTCAGACAACAGGTAAATCAGATAGCGACCAGTTTAAGAGCTAGTCGCTAAACGATATTGTGCCAGTCGTTGCCCCTCTAGCCCCATTACTTGAAATAATCCATCCGTATAAATAGCGTAGCTTGGGGGAAATTCATTACGTGGAAAGGTCGCGGACCCCGGGTTGACAATAATGACATCATCTTGACCTTGCGCCATAGGGATGTGCGAGTGGCCATGGATCAAAACATCACCTTTTTTTAATGGTGGCCTATTTTGAGCATTATATTGATGGCCATGCGTTAAGAAAAAACGAGTTCCTGGCTCCAAAACTACCCAACAAAAATCCATCATCATCGGAAAGTCGAGCAGCATTTGGTCGACTTCGCTATCACAATTGCCTCTGACCGCCACAATATGCGGCGCCCATCGATTCAAGCACTCCGCCACTGCGGTCGGATTATACCCATCAGGTATAGGATTACGCGGACCATGATTTAAAAGGTCTCCTAGCAGTACTAAAGTGTCTGCACCTGACTGTTCAAATAGACTGAGCACTTTTTCAGTAGCAGGCAGTGAACCGTGTAAATCCGAAGCAAAAAACAACTTCATACTTTTATCTCCGTATTTTAGAGCTATAGATTGTACGAATTTCAGCACACTTCGCCATCTCGAGTTATGAATAAACATTGTCATTTATCACCACGAACAATTCACGTATGCTAAATAAGTTTCCTATATTAGGTTAGATGGCAAACAAGCATCGCCACTTAACTAACATGGCTATCGTTCTCATCACCACCATTTAGGTGATATCGCACAGACCAATGAGGTAGAAACATGAAAATACTATTAACGGGAGGGACTGGCTTTATCGGTAAAGAGCTGATGAAACAGATTTTCACGCACAATATCTACCTCCTCACGCGCGATATAGAGCGAGCTAAGCAGCAGCTCGCCCATGTAGACAAAGGTAGTATCACCTACCTGACTTCCCTAGCGAGTTTAAAAGACGCGAATCAATTTGACGCCATTATCAATCTTGCAGGAGAACCGATCGCCGACAAACGTTGGAGCAAACAGCAAAAAGCGATCATTTGCGCTAGTCGATGGGAAATAACAGAGCGGTTAGTTGAACTCATCCATGCCAGTACTGAACCCCCCTCCGTTTTCATCAGTGGCTCGGCCGTCGGCTATTATGGTGACCAACAGTCTCATCCGTTTGATGAAACATTACATGTGCACCAACAAAGTTTTCCTCATCACGTTTGCGAAAAATGGGAGCGCATCGCCCTCCAAGCGCAATCAGAAAAAACTCGAGTGTGCCTATTGCGTACGGGGATCGTGCTCGCTAGCGATGGTGGTGCTTTAAAGAAAATGCTGCCACCTTACCGTTTAGGCTTGGGCGGCCCTCTTGGTAAGGGTGAACAGTATATGCCATGGATCCACTTATTAGATATGGCACGAGCGATAGCCTATTTATTAGACATGCCACATGCACAAGGTGCTTTTAACCTCTGTGCTCCACATCCCGTACCTAATAAGCATTTTAGCCAGCTATTGGCGAAAACATTACGTCGACCACACATACTATTCACTCCCAAATGGGTTCTAAACCTTGCAATGGGTGAAGCGGCTGTTTTACTGTTTGACAGTATTAGAGCAAAACCTAAAAAGCTAACCGAGCTAGGATTTCACTTCCAGTTTTCACACCTAGAACCTGCGTTGAAAAATATATTACAACATCGTGCTTAACCAAAACTGGCCTATATTTTTTGTGAATAGCAAGGTATGCGATAATGACAAAAGCGATACTTATCAGTGGATAAACCGACGGTTGCATAAAGTAGCACAACCAACTTAATTGTCATTAATTCGTAACATTCATGTGACATGATACAACTCTGGATATCCCAGTTAATCCAATACAAAGCGTTACATGTGGTACGACGAATATGACATTACACCAATTAAATTGGCTCAGTGTCGGTGTTGCGCTGACACTATTTTTAATATTATAGACACCTTTGCTTGCCCTCTCTTTGAGAGATAAAAAACGCTACTTTAACGGTAGCGTTTTTCATTTGCCCTTGATATTCCAATTTTCACCCCTATTTCTAAGACTATAAACTTGATTATCGCAAGGAAAATATCATGCAATCACCTTACATCGTTGAGGTCAATCAGCACAACTTTCGAGAGGTGTTCGAACGCTCAGTTGAGACTCCTATTCTCTTTTATTTTTGGGCACCCATGAATCAAGAGAGCGTACAGCTCATTCCTGAATTACAAAGCGTAGCGCAACAACACAGTGGCGCATTCACATTGGCTCTTCTCAACTGCCAGCAAGAACAGCAAGTGGCAGCGCAATTTGGTGTTCAAACCCTGCCAACAATCGCTCTGTTTATTAATGGTCAAGCGGTCGACGGTTTAGCTGGTGCTCAGACCATAGAAACAGTGAATGCAATGTTAAACAAACATTTGCCAAGCCACGATGAAGTCGCGCTACAGCAAGCCTTAACACTGATAGAGCAAACACAACATTCGCAAGCACTCCCCTTACTACTAAGTCTACCTGACGATATGAAAGCAAAAGCAGAGGTCAAACTGGCCCTCGCTGATGTGTTTCTGGAAACTCAGCAGTATGAAGCGGCAGAAACAGAACTGGAACGCATCCCACTAGAGTATCAAGATGGTTACTACAAAGGCTTAATCGCCAAACTGGAGCTGCATAAGCAAGCCGCTGACAGCCCAGAGATTCAGGCATTAGAAGAGATTTTTTCCGCTGAGCCAAACAACGCTCACATAGCAAGTGAGTTAGCGCTTCAATATCATCAAGTTAACCGTAATGAAGAAGCTCTCGAGCTGTTATGGTCATTTTTACAAAGCGACCTCAATTGCCTCGATGGTGGGCTCAAAAAAGTGTTTATGGACATTTTAAGTGCTCTTGGACAAGGAAATAGTGTGGCAAATCTTTATCGCAGAAAGCTGTATTCATTATTATATTAATAATATCAAGCAATTAAACTGGAAACGTTCTGCTTTGATTGTTTAAAAAACCAGTATCAAATCTCATTATTTCATTTGTTCCATATCGATAACTGATAGAGAATGATCAATAGCAAAGCTCAAACGTTGATGAGAATCGCTCCTATATCCAAATGACTTGGAGATACTGGCAGTCGGCAAGTGAGTTCATCCCTATGAGCACAATAAGCTCTATGATTGGGGTGAACGAACTTAGCTAACACAGCGGCCGATTCAATAGAGAAAGGAACATCAACATTAGGATTATTTAATACTTAAAAGGAACCGTTATGGCTATTGATTCACTCGTCGCCGTTGGCATATTTGTATTCGTCGTTATTTCATTTATCTTTTCTGCAGTGAAAACCGTTTCACAAGGGAGCAATTGGACAGTAGAGCGTTTTGGACGTTACACACACACCCTACGCCCCGGTTTAAATATCATTATTCCATTCATTGATCGCGTCGGACAAAAAATCAATATGATGGAACAGGTGCTTGATATCCCAGCACAAGAAGTGATATCCAAAGATAACGCCAATGTTGTTATCGACGCGGTTTGCTTCGTGCAAGTGATTGATGCTGCAAAAGCCGCCTATGAAGTTAGCGAACTACAACACGCCATTCGCAACTTAACTCTAACCAATATGCGTACCGTACTGGGCTCGATGGAACTGGATGAAATGCTCAGCCAGCGTGACATGATCAACACTAAATTGTTATCGATAGTCGATCAGGCGACTAACCCTTGGGGTGTAAAAGTCACTCGCATCGAAATTAAAGATGTACAACCACCAGCGGATTTAACCGCAGCGATGAATGCGCAAATGAAAGCGGAGAGAAATAAACGTGCTGAAGTGTTAGAAGCCGAAGGCGTACGTCAAGCACAAATTTTACGCGCCGAAGGCCAAAAGCAGTCTGAAATACTTAAAGCTGAAGGTGAAAAGCAGGCGGCTATTCTTCAAGCAGAAGCACGTGAACGCGCTGCCGAAGCGGAAGCTAAAGCGACAGAGATGGTTTCTAATGCGATTGCGCAAGGTGACATGCAAGCAGTTAACTACTTTATCGCTCAAGGATATACCGAAGCACTTAAAGCCATTGGTCAAGCAGAGAACAGCAAAATCATCATGCTGCCATTAGAAGCAACTGGGTTGATGGGTTCGGTTGCTGGCATTGCTGAAATGTTCAACCTGAAATCCTCACAAGATAAGTAGGCCTAACGTGATAGAGCTAATACAACAAATGAATTATTGGCACTGGCTCGCATTAGGCTTAGTGCTTGTTGCATTGGAACTGCTTGGAACTGCTGGGTATTTTCTTTGGTTAGGTATTTCCGCACTCATCGTTGGCCTTATCTTTGCGATGCTCCCCATCAGTTGGCAACTGCAGTGGATGGCTTTTGCAAGTTTATCACTCGTCACGACTTGGTTATGGTGGCGTAAACAATTTAAATCAGACCACGATGGTGACGAGACTCGTGATCTGAACCAGAAACAGAAACAGCTGATCGGACAAACAGCTCGTCTTAAAGAGAGCGTTCAAGAAGGGGCAACTTTTCGATTGCAGCTCGGCGATACAACGTGGATAGCAAAATGCCAGCAAAACCTAGAAGCCGATGTTGTGGTTAAAGTCGTGGATGTCGAAGGAATTGTGTTGATTGTTGAGCCTAAAGAGAGCTAGCCTCATTGAGTAAACATCAGTAAGAAAGTACATAAAAACCAAAAGTGATGAATTGCTTTTGGTTTTTTCATTTATGGGCAGCCCAATTGTAGTGTGTGCCTCGACAGCTCATTAGCTAATGAGCTCATTTTCACACTGACTTGTTCAAGTCGTTATGGCAACACTGCCCCTTCAAATTATCTATGATTGGGCATTCACTACCGCCGTCGCCTGGACATTCGGTAATCCACTCTTCTAGTTGCAACTTAATCAATGAAAGCTCTGCCAGCTTCTGTGATACTTGTTTCAACTTCTCTTGCGCTTTCTCTTTGACTGCAAAACTGGTCCGGTACGGATCGTTGGCAAGGGCGAGTAAGGATTTACATTCCTCTAAACTAAAACCAACGCGCTTGCATCGCGCAATAAGTAAAAGATCATCAATATGCGCTTGTTGATAATGACGGTAACCATTCTCTGAACGAAGGGGCGTCGATATCAGCCCCTTCTCTTCATAAAGACGAATGGACTTAGCGGTAAGTGCTGTTAACTGAGAAACTTGGCTAATATTCATAGTAAGTGTAATACTTAAAAGGCATGGTTTAACCATGCCTTTTATAACGATAAATCGCAAGCTTGATTATTGATTTAGTAACCAGCTCAGAATCTGAGACTTCTCAGCTTTATTCGCTTTCTCATACCAGTACCCTAGCATATCTAATGGCTTATTTTCTGCCGTCAGAGGTTGGCTAATGTTATCTCGATTACTAAATGCCCAGTTTTCAAATATTTTCCGATCGTTAACATCAGCTTCAGTAAACCAATATTGAACCATTTCAATAGGTTTAGTCGCTTGCTCTTGCACTGAGTGAGTGATACTGGAAGGTATCGTTGAACTGCCTAAGGTGAAATTCGCCTCGTCAATCACGGCTAAGAAGTAGGCTTTAGGCACCGAAAATTCTACTTGGCTTTTGCCTGTTGATGAAGTCAGAGTAAACACAACCGAATCCGAGCTCAGCTGATGAATATATTCTTGAGATAATGGAAACTTAAACCATTGCGTAGTCGTACAATGCTCGGTACAAGTCTCAGCCAATGGACGATATGTTTCTACTTGAAACTTCTGTGATGAGTAAGTAACTGTGTCAAATTGGTCATAATTTTTAAAATAAGTGGCATTCATATCAACATATGAATATTCAATATTTACCCCTTCAGATTTAGGGAAATTGCCGACATAGCTTAGCTCAGATTTTACAATATCAGGTCCTAAAATTGCCTTAGCTCCTGGTGTAATGTCTTTTGCTACAACTTGAACATAGCTGTGCCTTTCTTTGACATTCTTCGCCACATCATTGAACACACTAGAACTGTCTAAATTACTGCATCCAACGGCCATTGTGATGGTTGAAAATAATATGGTCGTTTTAAATAAATTCATCATTTATGTCCTTGTTTATGGAGTAAAAACACCGGCACAAGGCCGGCGTTTTATTAAAGAAAGGCAAGGTTTGTCAAATTAGAAGCCGTATTCCAAGCCTACACGTACAAATCCTTTCTTATCATCAGAGTTGTATGCATCGTGCTGACCAACACGAATGTATGGCACGAAACCATTTTTCACGTACATCAGCTGTGCAGACAATACTTCATCATCATCATTTTGATCTACACCGTTCACTTCAGAATCAAGGTTAGCTGCATAGCCTACTTTGAAGCCCCATGGACCATTCCAGTATTGGCCGATCAGAGAGTATTGACCTTGCTCACCTTCTTTACCAGCATTGCTATAGTGTTTAGAAACACCTTCCGTATACTTATAAGCCCCTGCTAAGCCAAAGCCTGCTGGCAGTGGAAGTTCAAAACCTACGATATACGCTGTTGCGTCAGCAGCAGCTTTAATATCATCTTTTTTGTCTTCTGTTAAAGTTAATTGGTATTTTGAGTTATTTTCGTAACCGACATGGAAAGTTACGATATCAGCTGCATTATAGTGAACAGCTGCACCAAAGTGATTTGAACCTTTAGTGCCTACATCACCACGACCAGCAGAAATGTTAAATGTTAGACCACCGAAGGCTGGTGAGTCGTAGCGAGCAATATCACCTTTACGATCATAATGGCCTGCAACATCGCCACCCCAATCGAATACACGACCTAAACCTGGGTTAGAGTATGGCCAGTCAACGATTTCATATAGAGGGGTTAGCATACGACCAAAACGAATTTTACCCCAATCTCCTTGCAAACCAAGAAAAGTATCACGGGCACCTAAAGTGTTACCTTTACCATCTTCGCCAACATAGCCGGATTCAATTTGCATAAATACGTTGACATTATCAAACATATCTTTGCTAGCACGAAAACCTATGCGTGATTCATTTTCATAATCATAGCCATTACTGTCTTCTTGATAAAAAGCAGAAATAGCAGCAACACCGTACGCTTGCACGTTAAAATCAGACAGCACACCAATTGCACCTGTTTCAGACGCTGCGAATGCACCAGTTGACGCCATAGCAACTGCAGCGCCTAAAAGAGTACGTTTAAACATTTTGTCCATGGAAAAACTCCTAAAAATAGATATAGCTGTTTTTTATTTCCCCCTTAAGTTGGCCGCCGAAGGGAGAAATCATTTCCTATGTTGAAAACCTAAATTAGTCATTAATTTTCTGATTTTCTCTTTTCCTGCATACACATCGTGTATCCATGTTCACTAGACTAACTTCGCAACAGAAAACATCAATGAGAACTTAATTTTTATCTAAAAAAATATGAGCTACGGCAAACTTTGACCAAGTAAGTGATCAAGATCTAATAAGTCATAAAACAAAATATAAAAACAAAAAACTCATTAATTTTCAAAGCGATGAAAAAACAATTACACTAATAGCTTGAAGTGCATCGCAATAATAAATTGAAAGAGAGTAAAGTTCTGCTTGATTGGCATCGAAGAAAATGAGGGCTTTTTTTCTAATTACTGGACATTTTAATGTGGCGGTTTGAGATAAAAATAAAGCCTCAAAATTAATTTTGAGGCTTTATGAAGGAAGGGATGCTTAAAAAATTAGCTTTTCATTAACTCAAGCAAATCTTGTTCGCTGCGAATTTCGATCCCTAGTTCTTGCGCTTTTACTAATTTTGAACCGGCCGCTTCTCCGGCAAATAGTATATCGGTGTTTTTAGAGACGCTTCCCGTTACTTTTGCGCCAAGCTCTTGTAGCGCCGCTTTCGCATCACTTCTAGAGAGTTTCGACAAGCTCCCCGTCAAAACCACCACTTTACCAAGTAAAGGGAGAATCGCATCTTGGCTCGGCTTTTCGATATTAGGCCACTGGATACCGAGTTCGATCAATTCATTAATCACCCGTTGGTTTTTATCTTGCTCAAAAAAAGATGTGATATGACTCGCAACGATAACTCCAACATCTTGAACTTCAAGTAGTTCCTCATGGGTCGCTTGGCGAATTTTGTCTAATGACCCGAAATGGAGCGCAAGATTCGCCGCCGTCGCTTCCCCGACTTCACGTATGCCCAATGAATACAAAAAACGGGGTAATGTGGTCATTTTGGCGGCATTCAGTGCATGAACGATATTTTGTGCTGATTTTGGTCCCATACGCTCTAACACCGTTAGCTGCCCTGCTTTTAGACGGAAGAGGTCCGCGGGCGTGCTCACCATCTCTTTATCAACAAGCTGCTCAATCACTTTTTCGCCTAAACCATCCACGTCTAACGCTTTGCGAGAGACAAAGTGCTTTAATGCTTCTTTGCGCTGAGCTTGACACACTAACCCCCCTGTACAACGGGCGACAGCTTCACCTTCAACACGCTCAATGTCAGAGTTGCACACCGGGCAGTACTGCGGGAAAACAATATCGACCACGGTATCAGAGCGTCTGTCTAACAACACAGAAACAATCTGTGGGATAACGTCGCCTGCTCGACGAATAATAACGCTATCACCAATTTTCACGCCTAGGCGCTCAATTTCATCAGCGTTGTGTAATGTCGCATTGCTGACGGTGACTCCCCCCACAAATACAGGTTCTAACTTCGCAACAGGTGTAATAGCCCCGGTACGACCCACTTGAAATTCAACATCGTTCAGGAGCGTTATTTCTTCTTGGGCAGGAAATTTATAAGCAATCGCCCAGCGAGGCGCCCGTGCGACAAAACCGAGCTTTTGTTGCAATTCAATATCATCAACTTTAATCACCACGCCATCAATCTCATACGCGAGTTGGGCGCGACGAGTTAAGATACTTTGGTAGTACTCTTTCACTTCATCCATTGAAGAGACTAGACGTGTTTCAGGGCACATCGGCAGCCCCCACCCTTTTAACTGCAAAAAGCGCTGATAATGACTGCTTGCTAACTCAGCGCCTTCAATCACACCAACACTGTAAGCATAAAAATTCAACGGCCTTTGAGCTGTGATTTTTGAGTCGAGCTGTCTCAAGCTCCCTGCGGCCGCATTTCTTGGGTTAACAAAGGTTTTTTCACCTTTTTTGAGTGCTTGTTGGTTCAATCGCTCAAAACCGGCTTTAGGCATGAACACTTCACCACGAACTTCTAAACGAACGGGCCACCCTTTTCCCTGTAACTTCAGTGGAATAGCACTGATCGTTCGCACGTTTTCCGTAATATTTTCACCGACCGCGCCATCCCCACGCGTGGCGGCTTGTACTAACACACCATTTTCGTAAAGCAAACTCACGGCTAAACCATCAAGCTTAGGTTCGCAGCAAAAAGCGTTAAAGTGGGCACTCGGTATCCGGTCTTGCATCCGCTTGTGAAAGGCATCAAGCTCTTTCTCATCAAACACATTATCTAAAGAGAGCATTGGAATTTCATGAGTCACCTGAGCAAAACCCTCTAAAGGCTTACCTCCAACACGCAAGCTGGGTGAATCCGCTGTGACTAACTCCGGATACTGCGATTCCAACTCAAGCAGCTCACGCATCAAACGATCATACTCAGCGTCAGGAATTTCAGGGTTATCTTCTACATAATAACGTACAGCATGATAATGCAGCGTCTCACGAAGTTGGCTTAATTTGTGTTCTATTGTTTGCATCATAATTCTCTCGGATCATGAAAAAAGGCTCCGACTAGGAGCCCTTAATGGTCGATGTTTATTCTACGCGTTGCGTGCGCTTTTAAACTCTTGGATTTGGCGTCGGTAGGCAGCCAATCGATCTGGCGTCATTAAATTACGCGCATCATCCAATACATTACCACCTAAATCATCGGCGATTTGCTGAGCGGTTTTAAGCATTAATTTGAAATTTTGATCAGGCTCGCCGTAGCAAGGCAGTGTCATGAAGAATGAGATACCGCGAGTAGTAAACTCCGCAGGATCATGATGTGCCAATGTACCGGGTTGCATCATGTTAGCAACACTAAACAGCACTTTCCCAGTACCTGACAGATCGGCATGCCGGTGGAAAATATCCATCTCACCATAAAGAAGGCCGTTTTGCTGCATACTGTCAAAAAGCTTAGTGCCGACAAAGGGATCATTTCCCGCACAATGCACATTCAGCACAATAACTTCCATTTCGGCTTCTTGAACGTCGGATTTTTGATTATCGTCAGCAACGACATCATCTTGTTCACTGAGACTTGAGGATTCGGTTTTCATCGATATTGAGGGCACATCATCGAGTTCATCAAGCACATTTTCAGGTTCAAAGCTTGGTGAATAACCGTCAATGAGAGGGTCAACCGCTTCACTAAAATCTGGCTCTTTACGTACTTTGCGAATAATTTCGAAATCATCTTCCGGAGCAAATGAACGCTGGGTCGCAGATTGTGTATCATCGTGATCAACATCAATTTTACCAAGAGGCTTATCCTCAAACTTGGACTTCCCTTCTTTCTTACTGGTCCAAAGACCATGAAATAGCAACGCGGCTATCGCTAGCGCGCCAACAATTATGAGTACGAATCGCAATTCCTGCATGTTTCACTCTCAGTTTCTCGATGCATGGTTATTCTCAGCTTTACCAGCTTGAATTGAACGTGTCACCAACGTGGGTTATATCGGTCTATCGGGGTACTTTACCAAAAGTTTGTACCGATTTAGAACAACTTAATGTGAGAAGTTCAATACATGATGTGATTTTCACCACGCTTTTCTTCTTCGGCAGGTTGAGTAGAATAGCTTTTTAGCATTGATTAACAGATATTCACATGGATAACGGTATGACACTTAAGCAACGTTCAGGTTTTGGATACTTCTTTTTTGGTCTAGAGCTAGCACTGACCCCCGGCATTCGACGCTTTGTGATTCTGCCATTACTCATCAACATCATTCTCGTCGGCAGCGCTCTTTTTTACTTATTCAATCATCTCAATACGTGGATAGAACAGTTTATTGGTCAAATCCCTGATTTTTTATCTTGGCTAAGTTACGTTTTATGGCCATTGCTCGCGATCACTATCTTAGCCACGTTCTCCTATTTCTTCAGTACGCTGGCTAACTTCGTCGCTGCACCATTTAATGGGCTACTCGCAGAAAAAGTGGAAGAAAGATTAATTGGCGCTCCAATCAACAGCGATGGCATCTGGTCTATGGTCAAAGACATCCCACGTATCCTCGCAAGAGAGTGGCGAAAATTAATCTATACCTTACCCAAAGCAATCGGTTTGTTCTTATTGCTCCTAATTCCTGCCTTAGGACAAACCTTAGGCCCTTTGCTATGGTTCATTTTCACTGCATGGATGTTAGCCATCCAATACTGTGACTACCCATTTGACAACCACAAAGTGAGCTTTAACCAGATGAGACACAATTTGAAACAAAAACAGACCAAGGCGTATAGCTTTGGTGTTTTAGTGTCGATTTTTACCACCATACCCATTGTTAACTTAATCGTCATGCCGGTTGCTGTATGCGGTGCAACAGCCATGTGGGTTGGTGAATTTAAAAACAAACTGCAGTGATGGTGCGAGGGAGATTCAACCTGCATATCCCTCTATAAGTTATAACTTTTTAATCCTTTTACGTTTTAAGGTTAACACCTATTCTGCATCTGTATCCACTCACGTGTCTTATCAGACCGCCAGGCACATATAACGTGTGTAATAAAGGAATATCGCAATGAGCAAAATTTACGAAGACAACTCTCTGACTATTGGTAACACTCCTCTTGTTCGCTTAAACAAAGTCAGCAAAGGTAAGGTACTGGCGAAAATTGAAGCGCGCAACCCAAGCTTTAGCGTGAAGTGCCGTATCGGTGCCAACATGATTTGGGAAGCAGAAAAAGCTGGCACACTGAAACCTGGCGTTGAACTTGTAGAGCCAACCAGCGGTAACACCGGTGTTGCTCTTGCGTTTGTTGCAGCAGCTCGTGGCTATAAGTTGACGCTTACTATGCCTGAATCAATGAGTTTAGAGCGCCGTAAACTGCTTAAAGCTTTAGGAGCCAACCTTGAACTCACCGAAGCGGCGAAAGGCATGAAAGGCGCAATTGCTAAAGCAGAAGAAATTGTTGCCAGCAACCCTGAAAAATACTTGTTGCTGCAGCAATTCAATAACCCAGCCAACCCACAAATCCACGAAAAAACAACAGGGCCGGAAATATGGGATGCAACTGATGGTGAGATTGACGTGTTCGTTGCAGGTGTCGGAACAGGTGGTACTTTAACGGGCACAAGTCGCTACATTAAGGGCCAAAAAGGCAAGGCTATCATCTCAGTTGCGGTTGAACCTGCGGAGTCGCCAGTCATTGCTCAAGCACTTGCTGGAGATGAAATCAAACCTGCGCCACACAAAATCCAAGGTATAGGAGCGGGATTTATTCCTGGCAACCTCGATTTATCCCTCATTGACCGTGTTGAAGCCGTCACTTCAGAAGAAGCGATTGAAATGGCAAGACGCCTCATGGAAGAGGAAGGTATTTTGGCTGGAATTTCATCAGGTGCAGCTATTGTAGCAGCGAATAGATTAGCAGAACTACCTGAATTTGAAGGAAAAATAATTGTAGCGGTACTACCAAGTTCAGGTGAGCGTTATCTGAGCACCGCACTATTTTCTGGCCTATTTACCGAGAAAGAGAACCAACAGTAATAGGTGGTTAAATCAAATTTTCGTTTAAAAAAGCCCCATGCAGGGGCTTTTTTGTTGATCCTTGCCTCACCTTTGGTAATATCACCTCGTTTTATTTTAAGCTTCAAAATAAAGAAATCAGAAACGTATTAACTATAATGACGAATGACAACATAGATTGAAATCGTGATTATGAAATTTAAATCAGTATCAGCTATGACACTAAAACAGCGTTACTCTGCTAGCAGAACCGTTGATTAGCAGTTAAGCTGTTCTGGTGAAGAAACTAACAAAAAATAAATCAATTGGGGTATATAACATGTACGAGAAGCAAGTAGAAATCACTGCAGAAAATGGCCTTCACACTCGTCCTGCTGCGCAGTTCGTTAAAGAAGCAAAAGTATTCGATGCAGACATCACAGTGACTTCTAACGGCAAAAGCGCAAGTGCTAAGAGCCTATTCAAACTTCAAACTCTTGGCCTAGTAAAAGGTACCGTTGTGACTATTTCTGCTGAAGGCCCTCAAGCTAAGCAAGCGGTAGATCACCTAGTTGCTCTCATGGACCAACTACATTAATCCGGTCCACTATTTCAAAGCCATTTTGTGAAAACAAAATGGCTTTGTTGGAAATAGTCTACATTTTGAGCTACTAATTACCGTTAGCGCAATAGTCCACATTCTCCCGTTTACAGTTGACCAATTTAAGGTAACGCTATGATTTCAGGCATCCTAGCATCTCCAGGCATTGCTTTTGGTAAAGCACTGCTACTTCAAGAAGATGAAATTGTCCTAAATACTCACTCTATTTCAGATGACCAAGTAGAAGCAGAAGTTCAGTGTTTTTATGACGCTCGTAACAAATCTTCTGCTCAGCTAGAAGTGATCAAACAAAAAGCACTTGAAACATTTGGTGAAGAAAAAGAAGCCATCTTTGAAGGCCACATCATGTTGCTTGAAGATGAAGAGCTAGAAGAGGAAATTTTAGCACTCATCAAAAATGACAAAATGCATGCAGACAACGCGATCTATACCGTGATCGAAGAGCAGGCTGCTGCCCTAGAATCTCTTGATGATGAATATCTAAAAGAACGCGCGACAGACATCCGCGATATCGGTACGCGCTTTGTTAAAAATGCTCTCGGCATCAATATCGTTTCACTGAGTGATATTAACGAACGGGTGATTCTTGTTGCTTACGATTTAACGCCTTCTGAAACTGCACAAATCAATCTTGATTACGTGCTGGGTTTTGCTTGTGATATCGGTGGTCGTACATCTCATACTTCAATCATGGCACGTTCACTTGAGCTTCCAGCGATTGTTGGTACTAACGACATCACTAAGAAAGTAAAGAATGGCGACATGCTTATTCTTGACGCTATGAACAACAAAATCATCATTAATCCTTCAGAAGCACAGCTTGAAGAAGCGAAAAAAATTCGTGATGATTTTGCTGCGGAAAAAGAAGAGCTCGCAAAACTAAAAGACCTACCTGCTATCACACTCGATGGCCACCAAGTTGAAGTATGCGGTAACATCGGCACAGTAAAAGACTGCGATGGTATTTTACGCAACGGTGGTGAAGGCGTTGGCTTATATCGTACTGAATTTTTATTCATGGACCGTAGCGCGCTACCAACTGAAGATGAGCAATACCAAGCGTATAAAGAAGTTGCAGAAGCGATGAGTGGTGAAGCGGTGATTATCCGTACCATGGATATCGGTGGTGATAAAGATCTTCCGTACATGGATCTACCAAAAGAGATGAACCCATTCTTGGGCTGGCGCGCGATTCGCATCAGCTTAGACCGTCGTGACATCTTACGAGATCAGCTTCGTGGCATTCTGCGTGCATCTGCGCATGGTAAACTGCGTATCATGTTCCCGATGATCATCTCTGTAGAAGAAATTCGTGAGCTTAAAAACGCCATTGAAGAATACAAAGAAGAACTTCGCACTGAAGGCTTAGCGTTCGATGAAAATATCGAAATCGGCGTTATGGTTGAAACACCTGCGGCAGCGGCAATTGCGCACCACTTGGCAAAAGAAGTGTCATTTTTCTCTATCGGTACCAATGATTTAACCCAATACACTCTTGCGGTTGACCGTGGTAACGAAATGATTTCACACCTGTATAACCCACTTTCTCCAGCGGTTTTAACCGTGATTAAGCAAGTGATTGATGCTTCACACGCTGAAGGTAAATGGACGGGTATGTGTGGCGAGTTAGCGGGTGATGAACGTGCAACGCTACTTCTACTTGGTATGGGACTCGATGAATTCTCTATGAGTGGTATCTCTATCCCTAAAGTGAAGAAAGTGATCCGCAACTCAAACTTTGCCGAAGTTAAAGCGATGGCAGAAGAAGCACTCTCTTTCCCAACCGCAGCTGAAATCGAAGCTTGTGTGGAAAAATTCATCGCAGAGAAAACGCAATAATTCGCTAATACCAATGAGATAGACGACTAAAAATAGGTCGTCTATTGTTGGCGATTGGTATACTATAATTCGACAGAATAAAATTAAACGTTAGGAGCATGACACAATGGGTCTGTTTGATAAACTTAAGAAGCTAGTATCTGACGACAGCTCAGATGCAGGTGCGATTGAAATTATTGCCCCTCTTTCTGGTGAAATCGTCAATATCGAAGATGTGCCAGATGTTGTTTTCGCTGAGAAAATTGTTGGTGATGGTATTGCGATTAAACCATCAGGTAACAAAATGGTAGCTCCAGTTAACGGCACTATCGGTAAGATTTTCGAAACTAACCATGCGTTTTCAATCGAGTCTGATGACGGTGTTGAGTTATTCGTTCACTTTGGTATCGACACAGTTGAGCTAAAAGGTGAAGGTTTCACTCGTATCGCTCAAGAAGGCCAAGCGGTTAAAGCAGGCGATACTGTTATCGAATTCGACCTAGCGCTTCTTGAAGAGAAAGCAAAATCAACACTAACACCTGTTGTTATCTCTAACATGGACGAAATCAAAGAGCTGAACAAGCTTTCTGGCACCGTCGTTGTTGGTGAAACACCGGTTCTACGTGTAACTAAGTAATTCGTTAAAATTTTTATTACGTAAAAAACGCTGCTGATTTGCAGCGTTTTTTGTTTCTACAAAAACAGCTCAAATCGCACTACAAACCTAACGCGTATTTTAACAGTTTTTCCTTCACTGGGCCTGAATGTTCGGCCAACTTCAATACCGCGTTGCGCACCAACTTTGCTGGCAAAACCTCGTTGCTGAACGTTTTATAAAACAGATCCATTCCTGATTGCATCACTAAGTTATCCGGCCTTCTGCATGTTTGATAATTCCGTAATTGCGCTTGTGTTAAAGCTTCTTGATTTTGTGTCACAGCTAATAACGCTTTTACATCTTTAAACCCTAAATTCACCCCTTGCCCAGCCAGAGGGTTAATCGTGTGTGCTGAATCGCCAACCAAAACACATTGCCGTTTCGCATACGTCTGAGCATGACGACGAGTGAGGGGAAATGCCCCACACTGCAACACGTTAATATCGCCTAGTTCCTCAGGAAAAGAGGCCAACACTTGCTCCCTTAACTGCTGCTTGTTCATCGCACACAATTGGCGAATTCGTTTTGGTGAGTCATACCATACCAAAGAAGCTTGATTACCCGGCAAAGGAAGAAACGAGCGCGGGCCGGATGGAAAAAATTGCTGCCAAGTAATATCTTGCTGAGGTTGATGAGTTTCGACATTGATCAACATGCAATGGTGCCGATAATCCCACGCGGTAATACCAATTCCCGCCAGCTGCCGCACAAGAGAATTTGCACCATCCGCACCAATCACCCAAGTTGCAGTAAGAGTTGCGCCTGACTCTAAAAGCACGCTATTTTGTTGGCCAAACACAATGTGCTTGAGCTTATCAGGACAAAAAACCTGCAAATTCGGATAGTGCACAAATTGCCCCCACAATCCGATCTGAATAAGACGATTTTCGACCATATAACCCAGCTGAGGGAGGCCCAGTGCATCGCTATGAAAACGAGTACGGCACTCTGGGTGCTCCCAGGTTTCTAGGCGGCGATAAGGGCAAACACGCATTTGCATAATTTCATCCCATGCGCCTAAGTCAGTAAGTAACTGAACCGAAGTTTGCGAAATGGCAGAAACGCGCAGATCCATTGCTTGGTCTATTGTAAATGCTTCAGGCTCTATACCTTCGACCATAGCAACCGTGCGACCTTGCTTAGCAAAGCCTATAGCCACTGCCGCCCCAACCATGCCACCGCCAATCACCACCACGTCAAAATTGTTCATTGTTTACACTTAATCGTCTGAGTTTTGAGTCGATTTTCATTGTACGTTTTCAGCTCTTTTTTGCGAATTTTTTTACACAAAAACCCTGCACTTTCTATGGTGAAAATCTAGAGATGACGGAACATGCGAGAGATTTTATTGGATGACTAGTCAGTGACTTTTTAAAGCAGTACAATACGCGGCTTACCGCCGAGATGGCGGCTACAATTTGAGCATTAGTTCAACCAATTTAGACCAATAAGACGAGCGAAAGTGAGATGAGTAAGAAACTGCTAATTAAAACCTGGGGCTGCCAGATGAACGAATACGATTCATCAAAAATGGCCGACCTGCTTAACGCTGCAAACGGCTACGAGCTAACGGAAGAGCCAGAGGAAGCAGATGTATTATTACTTAACACCTGTTCGATCCGAGAAAAAGCACAAGAGAAAGTCTTTCACCAACTGGGTCGTTGGAAAACATTGAAAGATAAAAAACCAGGCGTCGTGATTGGCGTTGGCGGCTGTGTTGCAACCCAAGAAGGTGATCACATCCGTGAACGCGCTCCCTTTGTTGATGTTATTTTTGGCCCGCAAACCCTACACCGCTTGCCAGAAATGATAAAACAATCGCAAACCAACGATGCGCCAGTCATGGACATTTCGTTCCCTGAGATTGAAAAATTCGACCGTTTACCAGAACCAAAAGCAGACGGCGCAACCGCATTCGTCTCTATTATGGAAGGGTGTTCAAAATACTGCACTTACTGCGTAGTACCTTACACTCGTGGTGAAGAAGTCAGTCGCCCGATGGATGATGTGTTGTATGAAATCGCGCAACTCGCGGCGCAAGGTGTGCGCGAAGTCAATCTTTTGGGGCAAAATGTTAACGCATACCGTGGCCCTATGCACGATGGTGAAATCTGTTCATTTGCCAATCTGCTGCGCTTAGTAGCCTCTATTGATGGTATTGATCGCATTCGATTCACCACCAGCCACCCACTCGAATTTACCGACGATATTATTGCCGTTTATGAAGACACACCTGAACTGGTGAGTTTCTTGCATCTTCCGGTACAAAGTGGTTCAGACCGAATCTTAACCATGATGAAGCGCCCACACACCGCGATTGAGTACAAATCCATTATTCGCAAACTGCGTAAGGCGCGCCCAGAGATCCAAATTAGTTCTGACTTTATTGTCGGTTTCCCCGGTGAAACAGATAAAGACTTTCAAGATACAATGAAGCTAATTAAAGACGTTGATTTTGATATGAGCTTCAGCTTTATCTTCTCCCCTCGCCCGGGTACGCCAGCCGCTGATTACCCATGTGATTTATCAGAAGACGCCAAAAAAGAGCGTTTATATGAACTGCAGCAAACAATCAACGCACAAGCGATGCGTTACTCACGTTTGATGTTAGGTACAGAACAACGCGTATTAGTCGAAGGCCCATCTAAGAAAAATCTAATGGAGCTTCGCGCCCGTACCGAAAATAACCGTGTCGTTAACTTTGAAGGCTCCGCCGATCTGATTGGCCAATTTGTCGATGTGAAAATTGTCGATGTGTTTGCCAACTCACTGCGTGGTGAACTCGTTCGCACTGAACAAGAGATGGATCTTCGCACCGTGATTTCACCAACGCAAATGATGGCGAAAACACGTCGAGAAAATGAGCTAGGGGTAGCCACTTTTACACCTTAGGTTTAAGCATAATGTCATACAGTGCCCGGTCGTAATCGGGCACTGTACCATGGCAAACTGAGAGGCAACATTGAGCAATAAAATTGTTACGCTAGAGATAGATCTAGAACCTTCAGACAACCGCCGTCTTGCTAGCCTGTGCGGTCCATTCGATGACAACATCAAACAATTAGAACGCCGTCTTGGTGTTGAAATTAATCACCGCAGCCAGTTTTTCACCATAGTCGGTAAACCACACACTGCCGCTGCTGCGTTGGATATTATCAAATCTTTGTACGTTAATACCTCACCCATACGTGGTCAAATTCCTGATATCGAACCAGAGCAAATTCATCTAGCCATCAAAGATTCAGGGATCCTTGAGCAGCCGTCTGAATCAAGTATTCAACATGGCAAAGAAGTCTTCATTAAAACCAAGAAAGGGCTGATAAAGCCGCGTACGCCTAACCAAGCTCAGTATCTCGTTAACATGGTGACGCACGACATCAGCTTTGGTATCGGCCCAGCAGGGACAGGTAAAACCTACTTAGCCGTTGCCGCTGCAGTTGATGCGCTAGAGCGCCAAGAAGTTCGTCGAATTTTGTTAACACGCCCGGCGGTTGAAGCAGGTGAAAAATTGGGCTTTCTACCCGGTGATTTAAGCCAAAAAGTCGACCCATACCTACGACCGCTTTATGACGCGTTGTTTGAAATGCTTGGCTTTGAGCGAGTAGAAAAGCTCATTGAACGCAATGTGATTGAAGTTGCGCCACTCGCTTACATGCGCGGACGTACGCTCAACGATGCTTTTATTATTTTAGATGAAAGCCAAAACACTACCGTTGAACAAATGAAAATGTTCCTGACACGGATTGGGTTTAATTCAAGAGCCGTAATTACGGGTGATGTGACACAAATCGATTTGCCGCGTGGCGCTCGTTCAGGTCTTCGCCATGCCATTGAAGTGCTCAATGAAGTTGACGAAATCAGCTTCAACTTCTTTTTGTCTGATGATGTCGTACGTCATCCAGTGGTTGCTCGTATCGTCAACGCTTACGAAAAATGGGAAGCTCAGGACCAAAAAGAGCGTAAAGCTCAAGAGCAACGTCGTCGTGAAGAGCGAGAAGTAAAGTCTGTGGATGTTTCTACTGAAGTGAATACAGTAACCGCAACAAAAAACGTTGGTGAATAATGAGTATCGAACTAGATTTACAATTAGCGGTCAAAAATGAGCAAGGGTTACCTACTTTTGATGAGTTCAGCCATTGGTTAACTCACGCGGTGACCCCATTTCAGGAACAAGCGGAAGTCACTGTGCGAATTGTTGATTCCGAAGAGAGTCAACAGCTCAATCGCGATTATCGAGGAAAAGATAAGCCGACCAACGTGCTATCCTTCCCTTTTGAGATGCCTCCGGGCATAGAGTTGGACCTACTCGGTGACCTTGTCATTTGCCGCCAAGTGGTGGAACAAGAAGCCGATGAGCAACAAAAACCGTTGATGGCACACTGGGCTCATATGGTTGTACACGGCAGTCTACATCTGCTAGGTTATGATCATATCGATGATGATGAAGCCGAAGAGATGGAATCTCTTGAAACTGAAATTCTGCAAAAAATGGGCTTTGAAGACCCGTATATTGCTGAGAAGGAATAGCTCCAGAAAATGAAGCTAGTACCGCTAAAGTCGGTACGATACGTGTGCTATCACACATCTGATAGCGAGGAAAATTAGAGAAACAATGAACGAAGATAACCCCCAGAATTCTGAAGGTCCGAGTAGAAAGTCCTTCTTTGAACGCCTAGGCCAATTATTTCAAGGTGATCCGAGAGATCGCCAAGAGCTTGTAGATGTGATCCGCGACTCTGAAATCAATGACCTTATCGACCATGACACAAGAGATATGCTTGAAGGTGTGATGGAGATTTCTGAGATGCGCGTGCGTGATATTATGATCCCACGCTCACAAATGGTCACTATCGATAAAAACGATGACTTGGATACCTTAATTGCGCTGATCACCGATGCTCAGCACTCACGTTATCCAGTGATCAGTGAAGATAAAGACCATGTTGAAGGCATTCTACTAGCGAAGGACTTACTCAAATATTTAGGTTCAGACAGTGCACCTTTTAACATTTTAGAAGTGATCCGCCCGGCAGTCGTGGTACCAGAAAGTAAACGGGTTGATCGCTTATTGAAGGAGTTCCGAGAGGAGCGTTACCACATGGCGATCGTCGTGGATGAATTCGGTGGCGTGTCTGGCTTAGTGACCATTGAAGATATTTTGGAAGAGATCGTTGGCGACATTGAAGACGAGTTCGATGATGAAGAACAATTGGATATCCGTAAGCTCAGCAAACATACTTTTGCAGTTAAAGCGCTGACCACCATCGAAGAGTTTAACGAAACCTTTGGTACTAAGTTCAGCGATGAAGAAGTGGATACTGTAGGGGGATTGGTGATGACGGCCTTTGGCCACCTGCCAAGCCGTGGCGAAGTTGTAGAAATCGACAAATACAGCTTTAAAGTCACCGCAGCAGATAACCGCCGAGTGGTTCAACTGCAAGTCACTATTCCTGATCTTGAATCACTTCCAGTGATAGCAGAAGAGTGACATAACCCCATTCACATCAGCAGAATGAGATAGATGATTAAAGCACTTTTTCATCGCCTAATGCGGCCGCTTGCGGCCGCTTTTGTTGGCGCATTAACCCCACTCGCTTTTGCTCCTTATCAGTTTTGGCCGCTGGCCATACTCACCCCCATGTTGCTATTGTTGCTCATTAATCAGCAACCAGCTAAAAAAGCAGCATGGATAGGTTACTGCTGGGGCTTAGGTTATTTTGCTTTTGGCATCAGTTGGGTGCACGTCAGTATTGATACCTTTGGTGGTATGCCCAAAATTGCCAGCCTGTTCCTGATGTCATTACTGGTCGGTTATTTAGCCCTTTATTCTGGGCTTTTCGCTGGCTTACTCAACCGTTTTTTCCGTCATGACACCATCAGCCATTTTTTATTAGCCACCCCTGCGCTTTGGCTAATTACCGATTGGCTTCGAGGCTGGGTAATGACCGGCTTTCCTTGGTTATGGCTTGGTTATAGTCAAATTGATAGCCCGCTTGCCAGTTTTGCACCACTGGGAGGCGTTGAGCTGGTCACCTTCTTCACGCTCCTCTGTTCTAGCGCTCTAGCCATGGCGTGGCTTAAGCGCTCTTGGATACTCGTGCTCATTCCTCTGACCATATTGGCGACGGGGTTTGGACTACGCAATTTCGATTGGGTCACTCCCGATCCCAGCACACAAACTCGCGTCGCACTGATTCAAGGTAATATTAAGCAAGCGGAAAAATGGCTTCCCAATCAGCGCTGGCCAACCATTATGGCCTACACCGATCTCAGTCGAGAAAACTGGGACGCAGATATTATCGTATGGCCAGAAGCGGCGATTCCCGCATTTGAATTCGAGATCCCTTCCTATTTGAGTAACTTAGATACTGCGGCAAAAATGAACGACAGTGCGATTGTCACAGGCGTGCTCAACCAAAGCCCAGAGCGATCTTTTTACAACAGCATTCTGGTACTTGGCACCAACCCTTATGGCGACTACCGTTATGACTCTGACGCTCGCTACCATAAGCATCATTTATTGCCATTTGGTGAGTTTGTGCCATTTGAAGATTGGCTCAGGCCCATCGCACCCTTTTTCAACTTGCCGATGTCTTCATTTAGCCGTGGTGACTATATTCAACCGAATCTGATTGCCAAGGGTAGACACCTAGCCGCGGCACTGTGCTATGAAATCATCTTCAATGAACAAGTCAGAGCAAATGTCACTGATGAAACAGATTTTATCTTAACCCTCTCTAACGATGCGTGGTTTGGGCATTCAAATGGCCCATTGCAACATATGGAGATTGCTCGGATGAGAGCTTTAGAGCTGGGTAAACCGCTCATTCGTTCAACCAACAATGGTGTCACCGCTGTGACGGATCACAAAGGTAAAATAACGCAGCAGATCCCACAATTTGAAACAGCCGTATTGAAAGCAACCATCACGTCGACCAAAGGAGAGACGCCGTATCACGCTGTCGGCACTTGGCCGCTCTACGTCTGGGGGTTACTCAGTTTGATCGTCGGATGGACAAGACGTCACTCACCTCATTCTTAACCTCAAAAAGGCGCATTTCAGCGCCTTTTTGAGGTTTTCTATCAGCAACACTTAAGGTTTTAATGGCTGACGAGTAAAAGCCGTTTGCCCACATTGAATACAAGGCATAATTTCAGTTGGATGATTATACTGTGTTTTATGCCCACAATGGTCACACACTAACATCCCAAGGCCTATCATCTCCCCCGCTTGATACAAACCTTGTCGTTCTAAATCTTGAAACAATTCCACCCATTCCACTTTTGTTTTATCGGTGATTTCAAAAAGCCCCTGCCAAATTGAATTGGTAATCATCAATGAAAATGGGCTGCTTCTACTCTCTTCAAAACTATCCGCGAATTCTTTGAGATCCGCTTTTACATAGGCAGAAATAAGCGCCAATTCATCTTTGGTGAGATTATTGGCAGCATCAACAACCTTACCTGATGTCTGCAAAACTTGGGACATTTCATCAGGACTATGTTTGAGCGTTTCAATCACGTCATCCACAATCTCTTCGTAACTTGTTTTACGTTTTGGCATCACCCACCTTCATCAAACCAGATTGGCTATTGTTGTGTACCCCTGCTTTAGGTATTCTATGTCGATCTATTAGACTCTGTTCTAACCGAACTCACAAATTCCAAGATAACCGGATATCATCGATGCAAGAGCAATATAACCCGCAAGATATTGAACAAAAAGTTCAACAGCACTGGGATGACAACAAGACCTTTGTTGTAAGTGAAGACCCAAATAAAGAAAAATTCTACTGTCTTTCTATGTTCCCATACCCAAGTGGCCGACTGCACATGGGTCACGTGCGTAACTATACTATCGGTGATGTAGTCTCTCGTTTTCAACGTCTGCAAGGCAAGAACGTCATGCAACCCATTGGTTGGGACGCATTTGGCCTACCCGCTGAAAATGCGGCTGTAAAAAACAAAACGGCACCAGCGCCTTGGACCTACGAAAACATTCAGTACATGAAAAACCAGTTAAAACTGCTGGGTTTTGGCTACGATTGGAGCCGTGAATTCGCCACTTGCACGCCAGAATATTACCGCTGGGAACAAGAGTTCTTCACTAAGCTGTATCAAAAAGGCTTAGTCTACAAGAAAACCTCTTCCGTTAACTGGTGTCCAAACGACCAAACCGTTCTCGCTAACGAGCAAGTTGAAGATGGCTGCTGCTGGCGTTGTGATACACCAGTAGAACAAAAAGAGATCCCACAATGGTTTATTAAGATCACCGCGTACGCACAAGAACTGTTGGACGATTTAGAGAACTTAGAAGGTTGGCCTGAAATGGTCAAAACCATGCAGCGTAACTGGATTGGTCGCTCAGAAGGCGTAGAGCTCAAGTTTGGTGTCAACGGTCATTCAGATCTCGACGTCTATACCACTCGCCCTGATACCTTGATGGGTGTCACTTATGTGGGCATTGCGGCTGGTCATCCATTAGCGACCATTGCAGCGCAAAATAACCCTGCTTTAGCTTCTTTTATTGACGAATGTAAGAACACCAAAGTTGCAGAAGCTGAACTGGCGACCATGGAAAAGAAAGGTATGGATACGGGCTTAACGGCCATTCATCCTTTAAATGGTCGTGAAGTGCCTATTTATATCGCCAACTTTGTGCTGATGGATTACGGTACAGGCGCGGTGATGGCCGTTCCTGCGCACGACCAACGTGACTACGAGTTCGCCACCAAATATGGCCTAGACATCATTCCAGTCATCAAACCAGAAGATGGCTCTGAAGTCGATGTGTCTAGCGCTGCGTACACTGAAAAAGGAGTCCTGTTTGGCTCTGGCGAATTTGATGGTTTAGCCTTCCAAGCAGCATTTGATGCTATTGCAGCCAAGCTGGAGGCTGAAGGTAAAGGCAAGAAAACCGTTAATTTCCGTCTACGTGACTGGGGGGTTTCTCGCCAACGTTACTGGGGCGCGCCGATTCCTATGGTGACCACTGAAGATGGCCAAGTTCACCCAGTGCCAATTGATCAACTGCCCGTCATTCTACCAGAAGATGTTGTGATGGATGGTGTAACTAGCCCAATCAAAGCTGACAAAGAATGGGCCAAAACCACCTTTAATGGCGAGCCTGCACTACGTGAAACCGATACCTTCGATACGTTTATGGAGTCGTCTTGGTATTACGCTCGTTACTGTTCACCACAAGCGGACGATATTTTAGACCCAGCGAAGGCAAACTACTGGTTACCAGTAGACCAATACATCGGTGGTATTGAGCATGCTTGTATGCACCTGCTCTACTCACGCTTCTTCCATAAGCTATTGCGTGATGCAGGCTATGTCACTTCAGATGAACCTTTCAAGCAACTACTTTGCCAAGGCATGGTATTGGCAGATGCGTTCTACCACACGAACGAGAAAGGCACCAAAGAGTGGGTAGCGCCAACTGACGTAAAAGTGGAACGCGACGGTAAAGGCCGCATCACTCAAGCCGTGGACAACCAAGGCCGCAACGTTGAGCACTCAGGCATGATCAAAATGTCTAAGTCGAAAAACAACGGTATCGACCCGCAAGAGATGGTTGATAAGTATGGCGCCGATACGGTTCGTCTATTCATGATGTTTGCCTCTCCGGCTGACATGACACTTGAATGGCAAGAGTCTGGTGTAGAAGGTGCTAACCGCTTCCTAAAACGAGTCTGGAAACTGGTTGCAGAACATAGCGCTAAAGGTGTGGCTGAAGCGGTAGATAGCGCCTCTCTTACTGGTGAACAAAAAGCGCTGCGTCGTGATGTGCATAAAACCATCGCCAAAGTGACTGACGATATTGCACGCCGCCAGACGTTCAATACCGCCATTGCTGCGATTATGGAGTTGATGAATAAACTCACTAAAGCGTCACAAGAATCCGTGCAAGATCGGGCTATTCTCGACGAGGCTTTAAAAGCGGTTGTCAGCATGCTTTACCCAATCACTCCTCATATCAGCTTTGAACTGTGGAATGCACTGGGTGAGAGTGATGTAGATAATACCGTGTGGCCGACCTACGACGAATCCGCCCTAGTGGAAGATGAAAAACTGATCGTCCTACAAGTTAACGGAAAACTTCGTGGTAAGCTGACCGTAGCCGCTGATGCAAGTAAAGATCAGGTTGAAGCACTCGGTTTAGCGGACGAGAACGTCATGAAATTTACGGATGGCTTAACCGTTCGTAAAGTTATCTATGTACCAGGTAAGTTACTGAACATCGTTGCGAACTAATATCGCAGCCTAATGTCGTAATAACTGGTTTATCAACAGGGTAGCTCGCTGCCCTGTTGATTTATCTTAGCGTTCTTACCCACAGAGCTATAGAGCGCTAAGATAAGTCACCTAAATATATGAGAACTTAACCCCAATGCGCCAAATTTCGTCTTACTCTCTGAAATTATCGTTAATTGTTATTATGAGCAGCCTACTCTCCGCTTGCGGCTTTCATCTTCGTGGCGATTACTCCGTTCCTGAAGAGCTCAATCGAGTCTCTGTCACCAGCTACGACCAATACAGTACCTTCACTCGTATGGTAAAAAATCAATTACGAATGAGTGACATTGAGATTGTTTCCCCCTCAGAGACGGTGCCAAACATCTATCTCATAGGCGAGAGTGTTGGTGAACGGACGCTTTCGCTTTATCAAAATACTCGTGCTGCTGAATTGGAATTGACGTTCAACGCCTCCTATAGCGTCACCCTACCTGAAGTGGGGATAAAAACGTTTTCAACCAGTGTGACTCGTAGCTATCTTGATAACCCATTAACTGCTCTCGCTAAATCGGTAGAGAGAGACATGATTGAAGATGAGATGCGCAAACTAGCCGCGACTCAAATTTTACGCCAAATGGCACGTCTAAAAGCCGATATTGCAGCGAATGAACATCAACTTGAACAACAAGAAAATGAACAGCAGCGAACAGACCAGCAGGCCTATGAGATAAATACCGTGGAAAGTGAACCGTCACAATTCACGGCTCCTGCGGCAAACTAAAGGCGAGTAATGAGAATATTTGCTGACAAGCTGGCCGATCACTTAAACAAGCCCTTGATGGGGCTTTACTTACTGTTTGGCAACGAACCGCTATTGCTGCAAGAATCACGCGTGGCGATAGAGAAAAAAGCGTTAGAACAAGGATTTGAAGAACGCCATCGTTTCAGTGCCGATGCCCATTTAAACTGGGATCAAGTCTATGACTGCTGCCAAGCTTTAAGTTTATTTTCCAGCAAAAAAATCATTGAAATTGAATTACCTGAAACGGGTGCAAATGCGGCAACAGCAAAAGAGCTCGTCGCCCTAGGTCAATCGCTTCATCCTGACGTACTACTTGTGATCATCGGTGAGAAATTGACCAAAGCACAAGAAAGCACTAAATGGTTTAAGACACTCTCAAGCCTAGGATGTTGGGTGAGTTGCTTAACCCCGGATATCAGCAAACTGCCACAATTTGTCATGATGCGCTGCCGCACATTGGGACTAAAACCTGATCAAGAAGCAGTGCAGATGCTGGCACAATGGCATGAAGGCAATCTGTTCGCGCTCTCTCAGAGCTTAGAAAAACTCGCACTACTCTATCCAGATGGCTTACTGACGCTGATCCGCTTAGAAGAGTCATTAAGCCGACATAACCACTTCACCGTCTTTCACTGGGTCGATGCGCTGCTCGAAGGGCAAGCGAATCGGTCACAACGTATTTTACGCCAGCTCATTACCGAAGGCACTGAGCCTGTGATTCTGATACGTAGCCTACAAAAAGAGCTGCTACTGCTGCTGCAAATGCATCAAGATTTAACCCAGATGCCGATTGGCTCAATCTTTGATAAGTACCGAATTTGGCAATCCAAGCGACCTTGGTACGCGGCAAGCTTAAAAAGACTATCGAGAGATAAACTCAAACAGCTGATTGCATTACTCACCCAAGCCGAAAGAGTAACTAAAACTCAGTATGAAACCTCAACTTGGCCAATATTGCAGCAAATCAGTGTCGAATTTTGCTTGCCACAGTCCGTTGTATCAAAGTTGGCTTGAAGGCGTGTTATACTCCGCGCCATTTTGTCAGTAACCAGACCAATTTTTAAAGGAGATGACGCTTGCAACACCACGAATTGAAAGACTTTCTTGCCGATAAAGCCGACGATATGAAAGCCATTGATATCAAAACCTTAGATGTTAAGGGAAAATCTAGCATCACCGATTACATGATCATTTGCACAGGCACATCAAAACGACATGTAGCCTCGATTGCCGAACATGTCGCAACTGAAGTCAAAAAAGTGGGCATGGAACCACTGGGTATGGATGGCGAAAGTGAAGGCGAATGGGTCGTGCTAGACATGGGCAGCAGCATGTTGCATGTTATGCAAGAAGAGCACCGTGATCTGTACCAGCTTGAAAAACTTTGGAGTTAAGTTTTGAAAATTCAGTTGATTGCCGTTGGTACCAAAATGCCGAAATGGGTAGAAGAAGGCTTTCAAGAGTACCGCCGACGTTTTCCACACGATATGCCGCTTGAATTAGTGGAGATACAAGCGGGCAAACGTGGCAAAAATGCGGATATTGCAAGAATTTTGCAAAAAGAAGGCGAAGCTATGCTCGCGGCCGTGCCAAAAAGCAATCGAATTGTTACTCTCGATATTCCAGGTAAACGTTGGGATACCGAACAACTGGCGGAACAACTTGAAAGTTGGAAGCTCGATGCCCGTGATGTATCGATTTTAATTGGTGGCCCTGAAGGGCTTTCTCCTGCATGCAAAGCCGCCGCAGAGCAGAGCTGGTCGCTTTCGCCGTTGACACTTCCTCACCCTTTGGTTCGAGTGGTCATGGCAGAGAGTTTGTACCGCGCTTGGAGTATTACGGCTAATCACCCTTATCACCGAGAATAACTATTCATGTTACGTAAGCGTAGCCAAATTCGTGACTACCAATCAGAAGCTCGGCTGTTTCGCAACCGAGCAATTGTCTCTTTTATTGCGATCATCATGCTGGTGGGCGTTCTGCTTACCAATTTGTACCATATTCAAATTAACCAATATCAAGATTACAAAACGCGATCCAACGATAACCGAATCAAAATCGTCCCGATTGCGCCTAATCGAGGGTTAATTTATGACCGCAATGGTGTGCTACTAGCGGAAAACCGCCCAGTATTCAACTTAGAGATCACACCTGAGCAAGTGCGCGATATGGATGATACGATCACGCGCTTACAGCAATACCTGACCATCTCACCAGAAAAAATTGCCACCTTTGAAAAAGAGCGTCGTCAGACACGCCGGTTTAATTCAGTGCCGCTTTTGACACAGTTAACACCGGAAGAAGTGGCTATTTTTTCGGTCAATCAGCACAAGTTTCCCGGTGTATCAGTAAGCGCAAGCTTAAAGCGCTACTACCCCTATGGTGAAGTTCTCACTCATGTTATCGGTTATGTATCCAGAATCAATGACCGAGATATGGAACGTCTAGAACGCGAAGAGCGCTCAGCCAATTACCAAGCCACTCGTGATATTGGCAAACTGGGGATTGAACGCTTTTATGAGGATGTGCTGCACGGTACGGCTGGCTACCAAGAAGTTGAGGTCAATAGCCGAGGACGCATCATTCGCACCTTAAAATACGTCCCTCCCGTGGCAGGGAAAGACATTGTATTAAGCTTGGACATTGATCTGCAGCTTTATGTGCACAAGTTGTTGGATGGCCGTCGAGGTTCAATTGTAGTGCTCGATCCAAAAGATAACGGTGTCCTTACCATGGCATCAAGTCCAAGCTACGATCCAAACCCATTCGTACATGGTATTTCTAGCGCCGCCTACAACGAACTTCTCAATGACCCAGACCGCCCGTTAGTCAATCGAGCAACACTTGGTATTTACCCTCCCGGCTCAACGATTAAACCTTTTATTGCCGTCGCTGCACTTCAAGAAGGGGTTATAACCCCAACAACAACACGTAATGATCCTGGTTATTGGGTGATACCAAACTCCAAAACGCGGCCCTTCCGAGACTGGTTGCGCTGGGGGCATGGTCGAGTGGACATTAATAAGGCGCTCGAAGAGTCTGTCGATACCTTCTTTTACCAAATCGCCTACGACTTGGGTATTGATCGTCTCTCTAGTTGGATGATGAAATTTGGCTTTGGTGACTATACAGGTTTAGACATTTACGAAGAAGGCAAAGCGAACATGCCAACGCGTGAGTGGAAAATGGCACGTCACCGAACCCCTTGGTATCAAGGTGATACGATTCCGGTCGGCATTGGCCAAGGGTATTGGACATCAACACCGATGCAAATTGCCAAAGCGACTTCCGTGCTGGTTAATCACGGCAAAGTGATTGCGCCGCATTTATTGCGTTCGACGCTCAAAAATGGTGAAGAGTTTAGCAGGCAAGAGCTTTCAGAATTAGAAACTTCGCCACCGATCGAAGGGGTGCCGAAACGCTACTGGGACATCGCAATCAATGGCATGCGTCTTGTAAACCACGGCAAAAAAGGAACCGCACGGCGTTCATTTACCAATATGAAATATGTCAGCGCTGGAAAATCTGGAACTGCGCAAGTGTTTGGCTTGGCAGAAAACCAAGTGTATAAGGCCGATGAATTAGCCGAACACCTCCGTGACCATGCCCTATTCACAGGCTTTGCGCCTGTAGATGACCCGCAGCTTATTGTCACTCTGGTACTCGAAAACGCAGGGGGAGGTTCTGGCAATGGTGGACCCGTTGTTAGGAAAATATTTGACCGCGCCATTCTAGGTAAAGAGGCTGAAAAATAATGGAACTGGATCCTTCAACAGGACAAAATCGAGCGCTTTTTGAGCGTTTGCACATCGACTTGCCATTACTGCTGGGTATTTTGTTATTGATGGGGTTTGGGCTGGTCGTGATGTACAGCGCCAGCGGTCAGAGCTTAACTATGATGGATCGCCAAGCCATGCGCATGGTACTGGCTCTCGGTGTGATGATCTTTCTTGCTCAAATTTCCCCAAGAACTTATGAGTCTCTTGCACCCTTTATGTTTTTCTGTGGCGTACTGTTGTTGCTCGGCGTGCTGTTTTTTGGCGAATCGTCCAAGGGAGCTCAGCGCTGGTTAAATTTAGGCTTTGTTCGTTTTCAGCCCTCAGAATTGCTTAAACTCGCAGTGCCTCTCATGGTTGCTCGCTACATAGGGAAACGTTCTCTTCCACCCACCTTTAAAACTCTAGTCGTTTCGCTGTTAATGGTGTTTATCCCTACCGTGCTAATCGCGAAGCAGCCCGATCTTGGCACTTCAATATTGATTGCAGCCTCCGGCATTTTTGTCATTTTCTTATCTGGAATAAGCTGGCGAATCATTTTTTCTGCCGCCGTGGCTTTGGGTGGCTTCATACCAGTGCTTTGGTTCTTTCTGATGCGTGAATATCAAAAAACCCGAGTCAGAACACTTTTCAATCCGGAATCCGATCCTCTCGGTGCAGGTTATCATATCATTCAGAGTAAAATAGCCATTGGGTCTGGAGGGTTGTCAGGAAAAGGATGGCTACACGGCACACAGTCGCAACTTGAATTCTTACCTGAGCGGCACACCGACTTCATTTTTGCCGTTATTGCTGAAGAGTGGGGCATGATTGGCATCTTGTGTTTACTCGCTATTTATCTCTTTATCATCGGACGTGGTCTATACCTCGCGAGCAACGCGCAAACGGCTTTTGGGCGAATGATGGCAGGAAGTATTGTGCTCAGCTTCTTTGTTTACGTTTTTGTAAACATAGGTATGGTCAGTGGTATTTTACCCGTGGTTGGTGTTCCCTTAGCCCTCATCAGCTATGGTGGTACTTCCATGGTCACTCTCATGGCTGGCTTTGGCATACTGATGTCTATCCACACTCACCGAAAAGCATTTTCTAAGGCAACCTAAGCATGAGAAACTCCCTATTTATCTTTATATTAACGAGTCTATTTCTCATCGGTTGTAGCTCTTCAAGCCGCTATTCAATAACAGACGACGTGGCCCCTAACACGCCACTCTCGGTTGAGCATATTGAAGATGCACATCCGCAATACGAACCCTATAGTTTGGGCGGCAACAAGAATTACACTTTGAGAGGCATAAACTACACCATTGTCAAAGAGGCCAAAGGATTTACAGAGAAAGGCCAAGCCTCGTGGTATGGAAAAAAGTTTCATGGACATCTGACATCCAACGGTGAAATCTACGACATGTATTCGATGACGGCCGCCCATAAAACGTTGCCGTTACCCAGCTACGTTAAAGTAACAAATTTAGATAACAAAAAAACCGCGATCGTTCGGGTAAACGATCGCGGTCCCTTTCATGAGGGACGAATTATTGATTTAAGCTACGCTGCCGCTTACAAATTAGGTGTAGTTCAAACCGGGACTGCGAATGTGGCTATCGAAGTCATCACCATCGATAAACCCATCACGACGTCACCACAGAAAAAGAAGGTTCAATATCTCATCCAAGTTGCCTCTGCAAAATCAGAGCAAAGAATACGAACTTTATCCGAACAATTGAGTCAAACATTGACGGTTGAAAGCTTTGTAGACAGTGTGAATGGCAGTCATCGCGTATTTTTAGGGCCATTTAATGACGATGCCCTGACTCAACAAACGCTAGAAAAAGTTAAATTACTCGGTTACGAGACCGCCTTCATCAAAGCGCAACCCGTCACTCAGTGACTTATCAAATCCAGTGATCTTGATTCAAGCTCTGGTTTGATAGGTCGTTTCTGTTAAGATATGGACAGTTAATAAGATAATTTGCATTCCTCATGAAAAAACACACATTCTTAAAACCGATTCTAGCGTCTTCTATTGCGCTTTCTGCAACCTTTACTAGCTCAGTATTTTCTGCGCCTATCGTGATACCTGATGCTCCTCAGATTGCCGCTAAAGGCTATGTGTTGATGGACTACCATTCAGGTAAAGTGCTGGCAGAAAAAGAGATGAACACCAAACTTTCACCTGCAAGTTTGACGAAAATGATGACCAGCTACGTGATTGGCCAAGAACTTAAACGTGGCAATATCTCTCCACAAGATAAAGTGGTGGTCAGTAAAAATGCGTGGGCTAAAAACTTCCCTGACTCTTCTAAAATGTTTATTGAAGTCGGCACTACAGTTACCGTAGAAGAACTGAACAAAGGTATCATCATTCAGTCTGGTAATGACGCTTGCGTGGCGATGGCTGAACACATTGCTGGCTCAGAAGACGCTTTTGTTGACCTAATGAATGCGTGGGCAAGTTCACTAAAAATGAGCAATACGCACTTTGCTAACGTACACGGTCTAGATAACCCAAATCTCTATTCAACTCCATATGACATGGCGCTACTAGGTCAAGCGTTGATTCGTGATGTACCAAACGAGTACCGTATTTATTCAGAGCAGAAATATACCTATAACGGGATTACCCAGTACAACCGAAATGGTTTGCTGTGGGATAAAAGTATGAACGTAGATGGTATTAAAACCGGTCATACGAGTAATGCTGGGTACAGTTTAGTTAGCTCTGCAACGGAAGGGAAAATGCGCCTCGTTGCTGTGGTTATGGGGACCAAAGATGAAAATGCTCGTAAATCAGAAAGTAAAAAACTTCTGAGCTATGGCTTTAGATTCTTCGAAACCGTTGCGCCACACAAAGCAGGTGAAACATTCGTCGAAGAAAAAATCTGGATGGGTGACAAGGATAAAGTGGCGCTTGGTGTCAATGAAGATACTTACGTTACACTCCCTCGCGGTCAAGCGAAGGATCTCAGCGCAAGCTTTGTTCTTGAAAAAGAGCTCAGAGCGCCAATAAGCCAAGGCGATGTGGTCGGTAAGCTTTACTACCAGCTTGATGGCAAAGACGTGGCTGAATACCCTCTTTTGGCATTAGAAAATGTTGATGAAGGCAGCATATTTAGCCGTCTTTGGGACTACATTGTATTACTTTTCAAAGGATTATTCTGATATCCCTTGTAGAAGATAAAACAAAGCCGCCTTACCGCGGCTTTGTGATTATTGAGTTCCATCAACATTCGCTGTAGTATTCGCCACCGCTAATCGAATTATCAACGGGAGTTTCCATTATGCTGACTATCAACTCTGATGCAAAACTCAAAGACTTACTCGAGTTTCCTTGTTCATTTACCTACAAGGTGATGGGCCACGCAAAGCCCGAACTTCCAGAGAAGGTTCTTGAAGTTATCCAACGTCACGCTCCAGGTGATTACAGCCCACGAGTTAAACCCAGTGCAAAAGGGACTTATCACTCCTTATCGATTAACATTACCGCCACCTCTATCGAGCAAGTTGAAATACTGTACAAAGAGCTAGGCGAGATCGATATCGTACGTATGGTTCTGTAGCTCAAAAACCGTGATTGAGATGCCTAGCCTCTCATTTTTTGATTTATTCAATTTTTTTTGAAAGCAGCTTAGGCTGCTTTTTTAATATAAATCATATAGATAGCATATACCCCATCACACTAAGGACAAATTTATCGTCCTCATTAGTAGTCCATTCGCTGGAAGAAGTTTATAATCCAAAAACTTTATTTATACGGTAGATGAGTCACGCTGATGTTAAATTCGCTTGTTGTAAAACGTCTGGGTCGCCAAGAATACCTTCCTGTATGGGAAGCTATGCATGAATTTACCGATACAAGAATCGAAAGTACACCGGATCAGGTTTGGCTTGTCGAGCATCAACCAGTTTTTACCCAAGGCCAAGCAGGTAAAGCTGAGCATCTTCTCAATACTGGCGATATTCCAGTGGTACAAAGTGACCGAGGCGGCCAAGTTACCTACCATGGTCCAGGCCAACTGGTGGCTTATTTCTTGATCGATTTGCGCCGCAAAAAATTAGGTGTAAGAGAGTTAGTGACCAAAATTGAACAGATCGTGATCAATACCTTGCAAGCATACCGTATTGACTCAGCCGCAAGACCAGATGCCCCTGGTGTCTATGTCAAAGGGAAAAAAATCTGCTCTCTTGGGTTACGGATCCGTAAAGGTTGTTCGTTTCATGGTTTAGCGCTAAACGTCAACATGGATCTCTCCCCTTTCCTACGCATTAACCCTTGTGGCTATCAGGGTTTAGAAATGGCCCAAGTCAGTGAACTGGGCGGCCCGACAGAACTACAAACCGTAGAAAAACAACTTATAATAGAACTCGTTAACATATTGGCTTACGAGCAAGTAGAATTCAGCACAGAAGCACCTCTTCAAAGGTAAAAAGCATGAGCAAACCGATCCAAATGGAAAAAGGCGTTAAATACCGCGACGCTGATAAGATGGCATTAATTCCTGTAAAAAATATGCCAGCCGCCGAACAAAAAGAAGTTTTGCGTAAGCCCGAGTGGATGAAAATTAAGCTGCCGAGTGATAGCCAACGCATCCAAGAGATCAAATCGGCAATGCGTAAAAATAATCTCCATTCGGTGTGTGAAGAAGCGTCTTGCCCTAACCTAGCAGAATGCTTTAACCACGGAACCGCCACCTTTATGATTTTAGGCGCCATCTGTACAAGACGGTGCCCATTTTGTGATGTTGCTCATGGACGGCCAAATGCCCCAGAGACAAACGAACCACAAAAACTGGCGCAAACCATTAAGGATATGAAGTTGAAATACGTGGTTATCACCTCAGTTGACCGTGATGACCTACGTGATGGTGGTGCCCAACATTTTGCCGACTGTAATCGTGAAATTAGAGCATTAAACCCAGAGATCCGTATCGAAACGTTAGTACCGGATTTTCGTGGCCGAATGGATATCGCCCTTGAACTACTCAAAGATAACCCACCGGATGTGTTTAACCACAACTTAGAAACCGCACCACGTCTATATCGTAAGGCGCGTCCCGGGGCAAACTATAAATGGTCACTGGAACTGTTGAAGAAATTCAAGCAACAACATCCAAGTATCCCTACCAAATCAGGCATCATGATGGGGCTTGGTGAAACAAAAGAAGAGATCGTGGAAGTATTGAAAGATCTTCGAGCTCACGACGTCACAATGCTTACTCTTGGTCAATATTTAGCACCGAGTCGCCATCACCTGCCAGTTGAACGCTACGTTCCACCGTCTGAATTTGACGAACTTAAAGAGATCGCACTAGAGCTTGGATTTACTCACGCCGCCTGTGGTCCGTTCGTACGTTCCTCCTATCATGCGGATATGCAAGCCAAAGGGCTAGAAGTGAAATAACCACACAGAACAAGTTCAATCAAGCCGATGTTCACTCATCGGTTTTTGAGACTCTGCTCGGTTAATGATTGAAGCTTGAATATTGATTCTATGTTCTATAGGCTAACGGCATAGAAAATAGATAACAAAGCTAGGGATTTATTAATATGAAAACGATCAGTACATTAGCACTTGTTACAGCCACTTTAATGGCCGGTTGTGCGTCTAATACTCAGCAAGATAACTATCGTGAAGCCTCCTTTGAGCTTTGTAATACTGAAGTCAACATTTACTCTGTGAGTGATGATGGCCGCGTTCGTATTGTCTGCGCTGACGGCTCTAAGTTTGCCTTAAATAGCGAAAAGACACTTGATACTATGCGCAATATTAATATTGAGTATTGTGATGGTGAAGGTTTAGGCAAATTTAACGAGAGCACTAAATATTACTCTTTTCAATGTAAGTCAGGCACATTGCTCAGCATTGCAAAATAGTTCTGCAGAGCACATTCGACAGCAAGAGACCACTCTTCTTATTTGTGCTCAATAAAATAAATAATGACCAAATAAAAAAGCTCCTAAATATTAGGAGCTTTTTTATTGTGCGTAAAACTACGCGTATACAGGCAAACGCTTACAAATTTCTAACACTTTTGCCTTCGTTGCTTGAATAACAGATTCATCACCCATGTTATCCAAAATATCACACATCCATCCAGCTAGTGCTTTCGCATCAGCTTCAGTAAAACCACGGCGAGTAATTGATGGAGAACCCACGCGGATGCCAGAGGTCACAAATGGGCTACGCGGATCATTCGGTACAGAGTTTTTGTTCACTGTAATGTTAGCCGCACCCAATGCCGCATCAGCATCTTTACCTGTAATATTTTTATCGATCAAATCGACAAGGAACAGGTGATTTTCTGTGGAACCTGAAACAATGTTGTAACCACGAGCCAAAAACTCGGCCACCATCGCTTTCGCATTGGCGACTACGCGTTTTTGATACTCTTTGAACTCTGGTTCTAGAGCTTCTTTAAACGCGACCGCTTTACCTGCGATAACGTGCATTAAAGGACCACCTTGACCACCAGGGAATACGGCTGAGTTAAGCTTCTTATATAAGTCTTCACCTGCATTCGAAAGAATAAGGCCACCACGAGGACCTGCCAATGTTTTGTGGGTAGTGGTCGTCACTACGTGGGCATGAGGAACAGGGTTAGGGTAAACACCCGCCGCAATCAAACCAGCTACATGCGCCATATCAACGAACAAGTAAGCGCCCACTTTATCAGCAATTTCACGCATTCTTTTCCAGTCGCAAACTTGTGAATAAGCAGAGAAGCCACCGATGATCATTTTTGGCTGATGCTCAACCGCTAATGCTTCCATCTCTTCGTAGTTAATTTGACCTTTTGCATCAATGCCATAAGGAATGATGTTGTACAGCTTACCGGAAAAGTTGACAGGTGAACCGTGAGTCAAATGACCACCGTGTGCCAAGCTCATTCCTAATACGGTATCACCGGCGTTAAGCAACGCCATATAAACCGCGTTGTTTGCTTGTGAGCCAGAATGCGGCTGCACGTTCGCATAGTCTGCGCCAAACAGTTCACACGCACGTTCAATCGCCAGTGTTTCTACTTTATCGACAAACTCACAACCACCGTAATAGCGTTTACCTGGGTAACCTTCAGCGTATTTATTGGTGAGCTGTGAACCTTGCGCTTCCATTACACGTGGACTTGTGTAGTTTTCCGAAGCGATAAGTTCAATGTGTTCTTCCTGACGAAGAGTCTCTTCTTGAATAGCTGCGAACAGGTCCGCATCGTAATCTGCGATGTTCATATCACGCTTAAGCATCTGTATCTCCTGACTCAGATTTTACTGAAAGTTTCAAAAAAACCACACAACGACCAAAAGCAAACGTTTTCGTCACCGTAATATGGCGCACATTCTACATAATTTGATCTGGGTCATAAAGAACAAATTACAGAAATTATCATGCAGTTTTTTCATAATGGATAGTGAGGTAACTCATGCTAAACAGTAAGTTGGATAATGATGAGTTAGTATGTCAACCATTCTGCTTTACACCTTGTAAAGCTGCAATTACATAGGTTTACCTCAATTTTCACTCTCTATCTACCGAAAATATTACTTTTTCTTTACTATGCTCGCCATTCTTAGCTATTAAAATTATTTATCGATGCGAACACACACACGTAAAGAAGATTGGGTTGCCATTTTAACGGGAACCTTTTTGGTCGCACAAGGCGTCTTCTTTCTCCAGTCCGCTCATTTACTGACAGGTGGAACCGCTGGTTTAGCACTGCTGATCAGCCAGTTAGTCCCAGCCTCATTTGGTAGCATTTATTTTTTGGCTAACACCCCTTTTTACATTTTGGCTTGGAAACGATTTGGTCATCGCTTTGCCATCAACAGCGCGCTATCCGGCGCATTAGTCTCTATTTTTGCGGACCATCTTTATTTGGTAATTTCTTTGGAAATGGTCAATGAAATTTACTGCGCCATTGCCGGGGGATTATTAATGGGTCTTGGCATGTTAATTCTCTTTCGTCACCGTTCCAGCTTGGGTGGCTTTAATGTCTTGTGTTTGTTTATTCAAGATAAATTTGGGATCCCTGTTGGCAAAAGTCAGTTGATTATAGATTGCTCAATTTTAGCTGCTTCTGCCTTTTTTGTTTCGTTTTCCATTGCCACACTGTCTGTGCTCGGGGCTGTCTCACTTAACCTTGTATTAGCAATGAATCATAAACCCACACGATATAGCGTGACTTACCCTTAAGCTGTCGCAATACCCATAAGATTACGAAGAGATAAAAACACAACCAAATTTAGCCTTAATTCTTACACCGTAAATGCCCCCCATTATTTTTATTTAAACATTAGCTGGCTCTTATATAGAGGACCTCTAACAAGGTGACCACATTAAGCTAATGCAGTAATAGCAAGTGATTACATCACCTTATCCGACTCTCGGTACTCCATCTCAAATTGAAAAACCCAAAATACAGTCACCCATTCCATATATCACACATCGCGTCTTATTTTTGATGCACCTGATCAGTTGAAGTCGTCGGAGCTTAATATGAGAATGCACTGCTAAAAAATAATTATTATTCGTTACCTTAATAATTGAGCGGTTAGGAGCTTCTACAATGGGTGAAAGAGGAAGGATCCGTATTTCTAACTATCAAGGTAAATTTTTCTACCGCCTGATAGATTGCTTAGTAATACTGATCACAATGTATATTACACTAAAGTTTCACTCACATATCGTTACGATGTCTTATATATCTGTGGGACTTTTAGGGGTTATTTTTTATTCATTTATTGCTGAAAGCCTTGATATATACAGCGGTTGGCGAACCACAAAACTTAGAGTTTTAACTCTACACACTGCTTTTTGTTGGGCTTCAACTGTTGGCTGCTTAACTTTAGTTGGTTATTTCACAAAAACTGGAAGCGATTTCTCACGTTTAATTTTAGGTTTTTGGTTTGTCGGATCATTTATTTTATTACTGCTTTGGCGCTTCGTCGCATTTACAGTCATTTACTATCTACACAAAAAAGGTTATCACACCACTAAAGCGGTCATTATCGGCATGACACCGCAGGGTCTGGAACTATCGAAAAATCTCATCAATAACCCTGAGTTAGGTATTAAACTGACGGGCTTTTACGATGATAGGGGTGATGAACGTATCGCAAGCGATATTCCAGTGCTCGGTAAAGTTAATGATGCATTAACACTTGCCAAAAACGGTGAAGTAAAAAGTGTGTACATAGCACTACCAATGCAAGCCCAGCATCGAATCAGCAAGATTCTAGAGGCCTTTTCGGATAGCACAGTGAATACCTATATTGTGCCGGATTTTTTCACCTTCAATTTACTGCATTCGCGTTGGTATACCATCGGCGATGTTAATGCTTTTAGTATTTTTGATACACCGTTCAATGGGTTAGGTACGTGGCTAAAACGTTTTGAAGATTTAGTCTTAAGTAGTCTTATCTTGATTTTAATCAGTCCTGTCCTTATTGCGGTTGCAGTAGGCGTAAAACTCAGCTCGCCCGGCCCTATTATTTTCAAACAGATGCGTTATGGGCTGGATGGAAAGTCTATCAAAGTATGGAAATTCAGAAGCATGCGTGCCATGGACAATGGGAACAAAGTGACACAAGCAACAAAAAATGATCCCCGAGTGACTCCTTTTGGTGCGTTTATTCGGAAGACGTCACTAGATGAGCTACCACAGTTTATTAATGTGCTTCAAGGTCGAATGTCTATTGTCGGCCCTCGCCCTCATGCCGTAGCGCACAACGAAGAGTATCGAACGATCGTTAACCGCTACATGCTGAGACATAAAGTAAAACCAGGAATTACTGGCTGGGCACAAATTAATGGCTGGCGTGGTGAAACCGATACGCTAGATAAAATGGAAAAACGTGTCCAATTTGATTTGGACTATATACACAGATGGTCGTTGTGGTTCGACATCAAAATCGTATTTCTTACCGTATTTAAAGGATTTGTAGGCAAGAATGCTTACTAGAATGGATAAAGCATACTCATATGAAAACAACTAATTTAAATAGAATCGCGTCCTTTGGTTTGGCTTTTTTTGCGTTATCAGCCGTACAAGCAAAACCGCAACCCAACCCAATTATGACTGAGTCAGGGATTGCTATTGTACCGTTTTTAAACTTATCAACGGGTTATAACGACAACTTAGCAAAAGCGTCACAAGATCTCGAACATTCCCAATATTCAGTGTTCGAACCAGGTATCGGTTTAGCAATAGAGCCGACAAGTGGCCAGAAACATCGCGTAGGTTATCGACTACAAAGAGGCGATTTTTTCAGCTCTAGCAAAGATAACTACACTGACCATTTCTTTGATTTAGCCAGTGACTGGGAGCTCAATTCCAAGCATCGAGTTGACTTCAGCTATGCTCTTGCATTAACTCATGAACAGCGTGGTGATAACGATACGACACTCAACTTATCGCACAATGAGTACAATACCAATAACATTAACCTTGGCTATGGCCTTGGTGGTGAAGATGCTAAAGGCCGACTAGAAACCAATATTGGATGGAGTAACTTTGATTACCAAAATAACAAAAATATAACTCAATACCAAAATTGGGATGAATTACGATTCAACAGCTCTCTATACTATAAAGCGCTGCCAAAAACGTCGCTAGTTTTCCAAATTATCGTTAATGATAGGCATTATAGTGATATAGCCCCAGGCTCGACTCTCAAAGACAGCACCCATTATATGGGATATGTTGGTACCTCTTGGGACGCAACAGGGAAACTGCAGGGAAATGCCAAGGTCGGTATGCAACATAAAGATTTTGAATCCTCTTCTAGGGAAGATTTCGACTCTTTTTCATGGGATATTGATGTCACTTATCTCATCCGTACATACTCTGCAGTGCAGTTGAAAACAAATCGTAAATCAACCGATAGTGACGGTACAGGTGATTCAATCGATACCAAAGTGTATAACGCAAATTGGACACACAATTGGAGTGACATCATCTCTTCTAACGTCGATTATTCTCTATTAAGCGAGAATTACACCAGCACTGCTCGCGACGATGACACCAGTAAGGTAACACTTTCATTAAGCTACGATTTTCGTCGTTGGCTAACATTCAAAGTCGGCTACCAACTTGAATCGAGAGATTCCAGCATCAGTTCGTTAAGCTACGATCAAAATGTTTATTACTTTGCTATTGAAGGTGTGATGTAACTTACGATGAAGTACTTCTTAGTCATTCTATTGAGTTGTCTTTCCTGGTCAACATTGGCCAATGAGAGTTTTTATAAGTTAGGCGTTGGGGATCAAATTAGAATTCAAGTTTATGATGAACCAGAGTTATCTATTGAAACCCGTGTAGGTGACAGTGGTAACATTGATTACCCTTTTTTGGGACGAATTAAACTGAAAGGAAAAACGATTGAGGAAGTAAAAACTGCTATCCACAATGGTTTAATCGATGGGTATCTGGTTAACCCCAATGTTTTTGTCAGCATAGTCGAATATCGTCCCTATTTTATCAACGGACAAGTGAAAATATCCGGGAGTTATCCGTATCATCCGGGGTTAACCGTAAACAAAGCCATTACGATTGCGGGTGGATTCACTGAGCGAGCGTCTAAAACTAAGATCTATATATCATCAAGTGATGCTCCTGAGGCCAAGCCAGTAAAAGTAACATTGCTTCATAAAATTCAGCCTGGTGACATTCTCACCGTAGAAGAAAGCTTTTTTTAGGTAACTTAGTTGTATGGAAAACTCTTTAATTAAAAATCACTTGAACTCAGATGAAGTTATTGATATTCGTCAGTATTTTCATGTTCTTCTCAACTATAAATGGCGTATTCTACTTTTTTCTACAATGGTCACCGCCATTGCCGTATTGATTGCATTATCGATTCCTTCGCAATATACCGCTCGCGCCTCACTGATCATCGAATCAAAACAAGCAAAAGCCGTTTCGATTGAAGACATCTATGGTTTAGATACCAAAAGCCAAGAATACTATTTGACTCAAATAGAGATCTTGAAATCAGACCGAGTCGCAGAGGAAGTCATTAAACGCCTTAACCTTGCCAGCCACCCAGAATTTGACCCTACTGTAGAAAATAATCAAAAAACTGGGTTTAAATTCGATGTATTAGAATGGTTTCCTGTTCTAAAATCGTTCAAGAAAGAGCCAGCGGAAATATCACAGGAAGACCAAAACTATCGAACTAGCAGATTGGTTCTGGCTAAGTTTAAGCGTGGGCTAGAAGTTAGCCCAATAAGAAAAACTCAACTAGTGAATATTTTCTACACCAGTAAAGACCCTAAATTATCGGCTCAAATTGCCAATGAGATTGGTAACGTCTTTATGGATAGTCATATCGAAGACAAACTTCAAGTTGAACTGAAGGCGAATAGCTGGCTCAACAACCGCATGGGTGATTTGCGCGAACAACTAAAAAAGTCAGAAGCTCAACTACAAATATTTTTAAAATCTGAAGGGCTAGTTGATATCCAAGGCGTTGAAAGCCTAGCATCTCAAGAACTTGAAGAACTGACCTCTCAATTGAATAAAACGAGAGACAGACGCGTTGCAGCTGAGACTCTTTATTTGGTCGCTCAAACGTACAGCCGTCAAGATGGTGACCTCTCTGCCCTTGCATCTATCCCAGAGATCTCTAACCACCCGACGATACGAGATGTCAAATTGGCTGAAGTGCAAGCTGAAAAGAAAGTCTCGGAACTATCAAAACGCTATGGAGATAAACACCCAAAACTCAAAGCAGCACAAGCCGAACTAGCCTCTGTTAAACGTAATTTAAATTCCGAACTAAAACAGCTACTAAACGGGATCAACAATGAGTTACAGGCTGCTAAGCAAGCAGAGAGTTCTTTGCACCGGGAACTTGAGAAACGCAAATCAGAGTTTCAAAGCCTCTCCGTAAAAAATGCAAGATATTCAGAGCTAAAGCGTGAAGTCCAAACAAACCGAGAGCTGTTTGATCTCTTTTTAAGTCGTCAAAAAGAGACCAGTGCATCGAGCGACTTTAATGCTACGATTGCTCGTTTTACCGATTTTGCCAATCCGCCCCTCGCCCCAAGTAAACCGAATCGTAAACTGATTGTATTGTTAGCGTTTGTCGCTTCGTTTGGTTTGGCGTGTGTTGTTGCTTTTATTGCTGATGCGGTAAACGATACATTCCTTGATGTAAAACAGGTCGAAAAACAGTTATCACTAAGCTTACTCGGTATTATACCGGCAATTAAAACTCGAGGTCCCCTGACGCTCAAAACCTATTTTGATTCGAAACACCGAGAGCTAACAGAAGCGATTAGAACCGTTCGGACTGGTTATTTACTTGCCAACACCAACAAAGATCATCATGTTGTAATGGTTACTTCTTCACTACCAGAGGAAGGAAAAACAACCTCGAGTATCAATTTGGCTTTTTCACTGGCACAAATGGAAAAAACACTACTGATTGACTGCGATTTGAGAAAACCATCGGTTGCACACCGTTTTGGCATCTCTGGTTCACAGCCAGGAATGAGCAACTTGCTCATAGGTACGCATACCATAGAAGAGTGTCTCTATACCGATGAAGAATCAGGGCTTGATGTTTTGGCAGCAGGAGTCGTGACAGACAATCCTCTTGAACTTATCTCCTCGCCTAAGTTTGCCTCACTACTCGAAGAGCTAAAGACACGCTATAGCAGAATTGTGATTGATACACCTCCGTGTTTAGCCGTTAGTGATGCATTTATGCTGTCGCAGTACGTGGACTCGACCATACTCGTGATCAATGCTCCACACACACGTACTAAAGTGGCTAGAGATGTGGTCGGACGCTTAACGCAGCAAGGAGCGAGAATTGATGGCGTCATATTGAACAAACTGAACACCAAAAAAGCCTCTAATTATAGCGGTTATCATCAATATCAATCCTATTACGGCCCAGAAAAATAACCATGACGGTCGTGAATCACCCTTTTTTAGCCCATGCTTTACGTTTGAGCATTGGGCTAACTGCACTCGTGACTCTCTATTTTGCATTTCATTTTTTGACGGCGTCCATTTACGCGCTAGCAACAGAAAGAAATATCGACTACTGGACAAAGCACAGTGATGGTGTAACTTTAGAGCAAGTGAATGAGACAAAACTCATGATACTAAAGGCCCTACAACACCACAGCGACCATCCTCATTACCACAATTTACTGGGTAAGGTGTATGAGTGGGAAGCCTATTTGGGCGATGATGTAGATAAAGAGAGCCGCTTGCTCAATGCAAAAAAGGCCTACTTGGAAAGTGCATTATTGAGACCCACTTGGTCAGACACATGGGCTGATTTATTGGTGATTGAAACTCAGTTGAAAGGGGAAAATATTGATCTCTATTTTGCACAAGCCGACAGATATGGGCCTTTTACACCCAAAGTGAACAACACACTTTTCCAGATTGGCCTTAACCATTGGTCTATTTTTTCAGCGCCGCAGCGAACTATCATTATTGATCACGCCGCAAGAGCATTAGCTCATCCTCAAAGCCGAGGAGAAGCCTACCAATATCTAAAATCAAACGGTCTCTTAAAATTTACCTGTGCAGCTATTATTTATAACCCTCAACGTTATACTGAGAAAAATAGTCTCTGCAAGAGAGCGCTAGAGTGATCTCGATGATAAAACATTATTCAATAAACCGGCCTATCGCCTTGTTCATGTTAGCCTTGCTTTCTCTTGGTACGGCTTCGCTATCACTGGCAAAAACACTGAATATTCATGCTGAGATACCGATATTTTTGGAAAAGTCACTCGGCGGTGATATTTATCTCCACTTTACACTTGCGCTATTCATTACCTTGGTTTTTATCCGAGTAATTTCCGCCACTCTTTCCCCTATACAGAGCATCTTTCTCGCCATAGTTATCGTCTCGACCTGTTGCGTAATTGATGAAAGTTTACAAATGTTATCGAGTTCACGATCATTCTCTTTGCTCGATTTAGGGGCAAGCTTACTTGGTATAACAATGGCCTCAATAATCTATTACGTTACTAGCAGACTTCAATCTTCAAACTTATGCTCCAAACTAAGACAACCTCGCGCATAAAAACGCCTTAAGAATGAGAATCGAACCCTTATTAACAGAAGTACGATATCACTGGATGTACTACTTCACTTATAATCATCGCAACAGTAAATCGTAGGCTTTTAGGACTTACCAATGAAAAAATCACTATGGATATTTTGGATTGCTATTTCAGCTTTGCTGGCTAGTTCAAGGTTATATGCCGAAACAGAAATTACTTGTTCACTTTATAAAAACCATAAAGTGGCCACAGACACAATAAGAGCCAGCCTAGAACAAGCAGACGACGCCATTATTTCTCTGCAAGCTTTAATGAAACTATGCCCAAGCATGGCACTAGAAATGGCGGACCTAGCGTCTACTCTACACCCACAACTAGCACTCGATATCTTCAATACGGTATTTGACCATATATCGAGTGACCAAGTCGCAGCTTTGACTGCGATACTCGTTAAAAATGCACCTCAAGAGATGCGTTCTGAAGTCATTCAGCTTGCTGTCACTAAATCACCAGAGTCAGCTCAAGCTATCGTTGATGCTGTTATTGCAATGGATTTAATGGACTCAACGGATGTGATTGTTGCTGCAATCTCCGGTGGCGCTGACCCAGCGACCATTACTGAACCGACAGCGGCAGGTACTCCATCGGCTTTACCTGGTGGCTTACCTCCAGTCGCAACGGTGCCAGGTAACACCACAACACTTGGAACCGGCAATGGCAGTGGTGGTGGTACCGCTTCACCAAACTGATCGTTTAATTCGATGCTTTCATCCAGTTTAGGGCAGGTATATTCCTGCCCTTCTTAATTGATATTAATAGTATGCGTCTAATAGAAAAATCCATTTTCCCAATATTTCTCATTTTTATATTTTGGCTGCCCATACCTTTAGGTAGTAATCGCCCATTAGCATGGTCATTCAATGAAATCTGGATTGCATTGCTGCTTATTGCCTGTTTATTCAACTACTCTTTTGAGCACTGGAAAAACTGTCTGATAAAGGGAAAATTAGTCATCATTCCCATCGCACTTATCACTTGCTGGTCATTCATCCAAAGTATTCCACAACTTGGTATAACTCAGGATCCTAGTTTAGTCTTTGTCTCTGCAATCAAATCGCTCCACTATTTCCAGTTTTGTCTTATTGCTCTTGTCCTTATCGACACACCTAAAAAATTAAAACTTCTCGCAGTAGTCATGGTTAGCAGTGGAATTTGCCAAGGCTTTTACGCTGGCGTGATTTTGCTACTCAACCTAGATCATTCGATAATTTTCAAGCTGCCACTAGGAAATAGAGCCTCCGGAAGCTTTGTCTATCATAATCATCTGGCAAACTTCTTGATGCTGAATCTCTGCATTGGATTTGGCTTATTAATTGCAAAACTCGATAGCTCACATAAAACCGGATTTAGAAATATCACTAAACAGTTTTTAGCCGTGTTGCTGTCTGATAAAGCCTTTGTACGTTTAGGGCTCGTGATCATGGTGATTGCATTAGTCTTAACACGCTCAAGAATGGGAAATATGGCTTTCTTTATCGCCCTAACCGTAGGTTGTGTGCTGTTGCTATTGTTTTACAAGCCGAAACCCAAAAGTGTTTATGTGCTTATAATCAGTTTATTCATCATTGATACGTTCATCGTGAGCCAATGGTTTGGATTGGAGAAAGTCAAACAACGTCTTATTGAAACTAGCTTGGAAAGTGAATCAAGAGATGATGTTGTCAGATATTCCCTAGTTGCAATACAAGAAAGGCCTCTGACTGGCTTTGGGGCTGGTACTTTCTACTCCACTTTTCCTTCTTACAATCAAGGGAAAGTAAAACTGTTTTACGATCATGCTCATAATGACTACATCCAATTCACATTAGAATCAGGCCTTGTCATGGTTTCGATATTAGGTGTAATGATCTTAGTCGCCGCCCAACGCGCATTTTATGCGTTTAAAAACCGCAGAAATAGATTGATGAAAGGGATCGGATTATCATCCATGATGGCTATTATTGGTATGTTGATACACATGAGTGTTGATTTCCCACTTCAAGCTCCCGCAACAACACTTTATTTCTTGCTGTGTTTATTGATGGGACACTGGTCAAATTCAATGCCGAGTCTGGTCACTCGTTCAAAATATTCCTGATATATAAAAACGACTTTAAGTTGCAGGTAAACGAATGTATCCAACACCGCGCAGCTTCAAGTAGGAATGGTATACGTCCAAAACAATTCCTACTCCATATCTGGTTAATAAAAAATCCCTCGATTGTCTCGAGGGATTTTCAATTATTGAATTAAAACGATATCAATTAATCGAATACAAACTGCAAGCCTTCAACTAACCAATCACCAGTCCAAACATTAATCTGCTTGATGCGTTTACCTTGCGGCACAGTGTACGTTTCAACTTTTTTGTTGCTCGCATAGTGGGTTGAACCCAATAACACGCTAGAGCCATCCTTCATCGTGAACTTAATCGCCACTATGTGGTAACCACCCCAGTTATAAAGACCAGAGGTAACTTCCACGGATTGCAATTGATCAAGAGCAATCGGTGCTCTTAGCACACCACCGTTAGTACCTTGTACTGGGCCGCCCACCAAGTTATTGGCCGTCGTGCCGATCGCATCGATCGCAAAACCAGAACGCAGATACATCTGGTTATCCGCCGTCACGACACGTTGCGATTGCTGAGTATTTGAGTAACCAAAAATTGGAGACTCACCACCCACCGTTGCACGTAATGTACTCGAACGGTATGTATTATGGCTCAACCAACTTGGCTCAACAAAAGTAGGTAAAGTGCCATCTTGATTGATGTTGGTCAGGTGGAAAGCGTGCTGGTTCCAAATACGAGTCGCATTCTTCCAAGGTTTTGCACTGTCCGCCGATTCATAAACAAACACACCATGATTAACGACATAGTTTTTATCAAAATCATTAGCAACAACAATCAGCTCTGCATTATTGTCACCTTCCAGATCGACCACGATAGGATATTCCCAAAGTGTCGCCGTTGAGTGCGCTAACGAAGCACGTTCTTTACCCGTTTTGCCATCTAACACACGTACACGAGCATGGTCTTGCACGAGTACTTCATCGATACCATCATTATCAAAGTCATAGGCAGACACACCAATTTTGCCGCTGCCAGTATCATCGTTCGCAACAGACCAAACGCGCTCACCTTTGCTATTATACATATCGACAGCGGCATAACCCGCGTAAACAATCCCTTTTACATCCAGATCATTGGTACCATTTAGCGTAGCTAACTCAAACTGAACACCGTCCAACAGCCAACCAGCGCTCCAAGCTTTAATGCCTTTAATACGACTACCTGCTGGTACAGTAAAGCGCTCGGTCTGCTTGGAATAAGCATAGTTTTTAGAGCCCATAGAAATCACGCTACCGTTGCTCATTCTAAAATCGAGCGCCAATAAATGATAACCACCCCAATAGTATTTACCCCAAGTCAGATCAATCGCTTTAATATCTTTGACGTTAACTGCGGCATTAAGATTGCCTCCCGTACCACCGACTAAAGTCGAAGCAGAGGCACCAATCGCATCAATCGCGAATCCTGAACGAACAGAGATTTTACCATCGACCGCCAAAACAATAGAAGCAGGATTGCTATTAGGTTGATAACCGTAGATTTTTGAGAACTCAGTCGTTTCAACTGCTTGAGCTTTGCCTAAAAAGTTAGATACCGCCTGCACGCCACCGCCTGGATTGGCAGTATTGTTGATTTCCCACTTAATGGTGCCATCGTGTTCTAGCACAGCAAAACGTGCGTTATGCCCAGTTGATGCAGAAGCAGGAACTGAAGCGATAATCTCTGGCTCAGCATCATTATCTAGGTTAACCAGCGAAGAGAACCAAACTGCATCATTGGCATGATATTGCCAATTGATCGCGCCGTTATTTTGAAATAGAGTACCACCTGAAAAGACTTCTTGTTGCTGGTCGCCATCGACATCAACGTTGATCGATGACGGTGCCCAAGGGTGGTTAAAAATCAGCCCTGTGTGGTAGTTATACACACCATCTGCAGCCAGAATTTCGACGCTGCCATCATGGTCTAAATCAGCCAACGTGATATCACCAACAATACGCCAGCCACTTTCTGTGGTTGGGATCTGTTTTTTGATGTTGCCTTGGTTATCCAAAATCGTGATGAATTGATCGCGATTGTTGGTTGTAACAATTTCAACGATTCCGTCACCATCCAGATCGCCTACGGCAGGAGAATAACGCGCATCCGCGATCACACCACCATTCGCATAACTCCACAGCTCAGAACCATCCACACCACTTAAAGCACGCACTAAACCGCCATTGGCATATTTGTTTCCTTCAAATGTCACTACGATCAAATCTGCGACATCTTTTTCATCAATCTTGCCATCGCCATTGTCATCATTCAGTTGCGCGGCAACCGGCGTAACCATCACTTGGTTAGAATTAGGTTGGAAAGCACTGCCTTGCCAAGACCACTTAAGCTTCATATTGAGTGCAGAGCTGTCACCTTCATAAGGAACAACACGCATTGAACGAGGCTTTGAGAAATCAAGAGTTTCGCCATTGTAGGCTGTGACTGCTCGCATCTGCTCATTTTGAGTATGACCACCAAATACCGCTAAACGGTTATAAGAGAGGTTATCCCAATCACTCAGCATGACACCTAAGCCTTGTGGCGCTTCCACATCCACTTCATGAGCATAGATATAAGCAGGCAATGAGTAGCCTGAGCGCTCACCCTCTTTCAAACAGAAACGCTCACCCGTTTGGCGGCTAACGATACAAGCCTCTGGATAAGTTTCAGAAGCCAGCACTCGCATTGAGCGTGGTTTAGAAAAATCTAAATAAGCGCCGTTGTAGGCCTTAACATTCTTAAGATCTTCGTTGCCAGTATAACGATTGAACACAGCCAAACGGTTATAAGACAGGTTGTCCCAATCACTCAGCATGACAGAGACACCACTCGGAGCCTGTACATCGACTGGATGAGCATAAATCCAGCTAGGTAGGGAGTATCCCGAGCGCTCTCCTACATTCAAACAATATTTTTCGCCATTCAGGCGGCTGATAATACACCCTTCGGCTTCATTCGTTGTGGCTTGAGCCACGGTGCTACTTAGCGACAAAAGACTGACAGCAAGTGCAATATATTGAGACGTCATCTGTAAGACTCCCTTTACTTGGGGTTGATTTTTCAAAGCCAGAAACGATATGCATCTGGTTGATTTTTTTTGTAATTATTATTTTTCAAACCTAGGAACTGGTGAACTGGTATCGTAAATTGCCAATAAAAATCCGACGGAATTATCAATAAATGGAAGGGATATTTCAACACAACACGCCTATTTTTACGCCTCACTAATGAGACATCTCAAAATTGAGAAACGAACCGACTACAGTGAATATCTCTCTGTTTTTTCAAGAAGCGTTTTATAGGTGCTGTTATACTTAAAGCAATTAGATAAAGAGGGTGGCATCTTGCGTTACATATTTATTTCACTTATCTTACTCAGCCTAAGCCCAGCTATTATCGCTGAAGTCGTTTCTCATAATGTAATAGAATATGGTGCCATCGCAAATGATGGAGAGGATGATTCATCCGCATTTCAAAATGCACTGAATCAATTAAATGATAATAATGTACTGATTATTCCCTCTGGCGAATATCAGATTTGTAAAACCCTTTATTTAAAGGAAAAGAATAACATTGAAATTATTGGCTCCATACACAGTAAATTAAAGAAATGTAGTCCATTTAATGGTGAATATTTACTCCATATAACATATACACAAAACATCAAGCTACAAGGTCTTAGTTTTGAGGGACTTTATAATGGCGATCTAAAACCTATGTGGGGAGAACAGGGGGTTTACCTTGGTAGCACCAAAGGATCTTTAGTGGTTCAAAATCAGTTTATCCACTTTGGTGACGCAGCATTGCGTATGACCACAGCAAGCCAGGACTACTCTATACCACCCGGGTCGATGTCAATCAGAGTTAGCCACAATCGCTTTGAACATTGTGCTCAAGTAACCACAACGCAAGCGGCTGTGGGAACAGAAAGGCCAAGCACGCAAGATATTATTATTGACAATAATCAATTTAATGCTTGTAAATTAAAATTATCAGCACGGGCCGATACCAAAAGCGCCAAAGTCATTAATAACCAATTTGAAAATATTAATGGTACTGCAAATGAAGTCAGTTATTATTCAGACGTTTATTACTCAGGAAACACTTTTCATAACATAAATGGATTTGCCATAAATATTTACCCTAACTCTAGAACAGAGCAAAACATTCAATGGGGTAACATTTCAATTATTGGCAATTTTTTTGATACTGCTCAACAAGGAATACGCTTACAAAGCTTTAGTAAAAATAACCCAACCAATCAATCCATTAAAAACATTCAAATTAGCAATAATACATTTGAAAGGATTTACTTTGGTTCTGAAATAGAAAAAAAATATAAATCGATTATCCGAACTAACAGCCAAGATGATTTGGTTTCATTTGAAAATGTCAACATTACTGGAAATCAGTATCAATTAACACCATATAGTAAATTCATCTCAATTGACGATAAAAGCAAGCTTATTAACATTAAAAACAATGAACAAATTTATAATGAAAATTGTCATATACAGGATGTTATTAAAGATTGATAAGTGGCACCACCAGCAAGATGCAACTATTTAATCGAGTTCAAGAGTAAGCGACCACTATGCAATTCAACGTTAAGAATATATTGCTTATACCATTCAAAAAGTACAATAAAAACCGCCAAAGGCGGTTTTTATACACATAAGGTTAGGTCACTAGATAAAACTATTTTTTTACCACTATCATTGACTGCTCAACTCGCTCACCAGAGACAGTATCTACAACCTGAGCATTAATGGTATATTCACCTGCGGGATAGCTTTTATCGAAATTAATTCCACGCACTTTTGAATAAGTATCACCTGAAGCAATAACCCATTTCTCTCTCGCGTTGACAGGAATAATCAAACCATCAGGACCTACCGCTGTCATCCAGAATTCGACGTTAGCTTCTCCCTCACGGCCATTATTTAAATCAATGGTGAATGGAACAAAACCGCCGGTACTTTCCACACTATTAATACCAAATTGATTTTTGATATCAATAGTCAAACCATTGAGTTCAGGTAGGCTATTTAAATCGACCCCTTTCACAAATTCTTGGTTGGCTTTAAATACTTCTCCATTTTCTGCAACGATTTGAAGAGAAACAGTATATTTACCATCAGCCATATACTCTGGAACCCAGAAACCACGTGTAACATTCAACATGCGACCATCAGTAAGAGCATCAGACTCTTGCTGCGCTGTATCCACCCCAACTACAGCCCTGGCTGGGAAGTAGATACCTTCTGGACCTTTAATAGATAGCCAGTAATTGAACTTCACTGTTTCACAGCTTTCATTACGGATCCCTAGCTGACTGGCAATATATCCACCGTTACGTGCCAACTGGTTTTGATTTAATGAAAGGTTTGCTTCAATCACTGGCTGTAACTCACAATCCACTTCCGCATAAGAAGCAGTTGAAAATAACAATGCCAAGCATGATGCCAGATAATAATGACGTTTGTTCATGATAGATCCTTTAAAGTTAGACAACCATTTGTTTTTACAACTGGCGCTAAGGCTAATTGATAACTATAGAAAATACATCCGCTTTTTATTAAAGGATCAGCTTTTATCAAATCTAAGACAATTACATTGACTAAGTATTAATAATAATAAACAGAATTGATTCAACTAATAATTTCCCCAAAAATAAACTAAAGTTTACTTTCACCTGGTCAATTTAATTCTTTCGTTTTACTTTTTCATTAAGTAGTAGCCAAGCATAACGACTATTGGTCACTAAATAACGCTTCCACATTCTTCCAGGTTCTTGTAATACACGATATAACCATTCCAACCCAGATTTTTGCATCCATAAGGGTGCACGAGAAACATGACCTGCGACAACATCAAATGTTCCCCCTACCCCCATCACAAATAACACACCCAACTGCTCTTGCCAGCGGTTGATAAAATTCTCTTTTTTCGGTGATGTGATCGCAACAAACAGAAGTTTTGCACCTGACTGACGGATCTTTTCAACTATCGCGTGTTCATCATCCCAAAAATAGCCATGGTGATAACCCGCAATCACTAATTGTGGATGCTTTGCCTGCATGGCCGCAGCCGTTTTTTCAACAATCTCCGACTTTGCGCCTAGGTAGAACACTGGCATTTGTTCTTGTGCAGCCATCGCATTGAGCTCTAGAAACAAGTCAACACCCGCCACTCGTTCGGGAACTTGGTGACCTAAAAAGCGCGCGCCCCAAACCACACCCATACCATCGATATTGATAATGTCACACTCGGTCACGGACTGAGCCAATTCAGAATCCTTACGCATATTGACTAACTTAGCAACATTGACGACCACATGCTGGGTAAACTCTTGTCGCAAAATGCGATCGCGGATCAGAGCAACAGTTTCACTCATCGAAGCCACATCCATTGGGCTACCAAGAAAATTAATGCGTTTCAATCGGTTATTCCTCATTGGTAATTCTTAAATAAAAACGGAATGAAAAGTACATCCACGCCTGTGTCCAGCGCGCGTAGTGAATTCGATTAACCCAACGTTTGTTACGTTGATAAACAAACTGATCCCGCTCGGGCATGTACAGCGTTTGAATAGCACGCTGAATGACGCGTTTAACCAAAACAACATCACTCTCCTCACCTCCAACACTGAGTAAGGTAATAATTGCCTGTGATACTGAGTGCGGATCCAGTGGATAAGGATTGTTATGGTAATATTTCGCTGTTCCATCGGCTTCAAATAGATGCTGCTTGTAAAAATAAAAACCGCGTGCAATCACCTCATCAAATTCGTTTGTCGCTAAAGTAGTTCGTATGAGGTGTAGTGCATCTAAATTGTAGCCCGTATGAAATCCGTCAATAAACACATGATGATGACGAGTACCATAGGCCCAGCTGCCATCGGCAGCTTGAGCTTGAGCACTATTACGCGCAATGCGTAATGCCAACTCGGTGTAGTCTGGGCGAGACGTTTCTCGACCGACCACGGCCAGCCAAGCTGCCGCCCACAAACTGGCGTTGTGCACAAACGCCGTTTCCCCGGGGATATACGCAAAAAACTTCCCGCTCTCATTTTGAGTCAATAAATGGCCAGCAATAAAATCACCACTGCGCAGCGCCAACTCGACCCAGTCAGCTCGCCCCGTCAGTTGCCCCAATTGGTGTAAGGCACGGCTGACATAGACTGTCGTGATCACATTCGGCTTCCCCTTGGGAACAAAGAACGCACGCGCTTTCCAATCAAAATGATACCCCCAACAGGCACCATGCCAGATTTGCTCATCACAACGCTGAGCCACTAGCCACAGCGCAAGTTGCTCCGCTTCTGTGAGCAAAACGGGATCTTTTGTCACTTGATACTCTTCGATTAATCCGAGAATAAACAGAGCCACGCCTTTAGGGTTTCGCGCTTTGGGCACACCTAGCCATGGTCGAAGATTAAGGGGAGAGCGTTTGAACAACTGGATCCATGCTAAGCCGAAAGTCGAGTCTTTGCTTATCGGCAAGCGCTTGAACCAGCTTGAATTGAGTCCATCAAAAGGGTCATATCCAGCGAATTGTTCTGTACGAGCTTTATTCAATAAACATTGGCTAATGTCAGCTACAGTCGTCGATTTCATGATTTTAATAGCTCATCGTAGAGTGTTTGTAGACGCGGGATCACCGCCTGCAAAGAGAAGTTTTCGGCAAACTTTTGTTTAGCGGCCGTAGCAATACGTCGATTTTCCGCACGTTGCTCAATCAAATCTCCTAGTGCTTGCGCTAAAGCAACCACATCGCCAGCCTCAATTAAACACCCTTGTTCACCATCGCTGATCGCATCAGGAATCCCACCCGCTCGACTTGCTACCACGGGAATACCTGCCGACATGGCTTCTATCACTCCCATTGGAAAGCCTTCGTTATAGCTGGGTAAGCAATAAATATCCGTTTGAGTCAATAAGTTGGTCTTCGCCTCACCAGCAATCCAGCCTAAGCAGTACACAGAGTCAGCGAGCCCCATTTTATTAGCCATAGCTTGATAAATTTCAATATCGCCATCGCCAGCGAGATAAAGCTGCGCCTCAGGACAACGCTGTTTGACTAACGCAAAAGCTTGAATCAGGTCACCCACACCTTTGCGCGTGCCTAAACGACCAAGGAAGGCAATACGACCTGGTTGAGCAAGATGGCGATCTAAAGCCAAACTGGGTACGGCGTTATACAGCACAGAAACACCTTGTGTTCGTCCTATCACCTCTTGTAGCCATGTCAGCCATTGAGTGGATAGTACCAGTACATGATCAGCTAGAGCAAAAGTACGTCGAATGTGAGTTTGCTGATCCACATTGCACTCATCTCGATAGAAATCACGAAACTCAGCACCATGCAAATGCAAAATAACCTTACCTTTCAAAATATTAACCAGGCGCACAATCACAGATTTACGTCGATAGCTACCTCGTGATGACATGTGAATATGCACAAGGCCAACTCGGTAACGTACAAAGCAGTACAACAATTGGCAGAGAGCCAGCATAAAGCGTAATGTCATTCGCCATTTCTGTCCGTGGTCTAAACTTGAGTGTGAAGCAATCAACTTGATTTGGTTTTCCTCTAAAAAACCGCAATCAGCGTACGTTGAAACCACAGTTGCCACGCCACCTTGACCTTTCAGGTCAGTGGCGACCATTAGATTAATCGCTTTTCTCACAACACATCCTTGATAGTACAGATAGCTTGTCGAATCTTACCATTCCCGGTACGCTCAAGCGCTGCCACCATTTCTATGGTGACAATTAACGAGCTTCCTAAGCGAGCTTGAGTATTACCGATTAACTTTTGTTGCTGCTCTTCATTAAATTGCTCAGCATCCGCCACCACTTTCACCACAATCTGTCCACGTTCACTCTGAACAAATTGGCATGCTATAATCCCAGTGACACCTTTAGGTATATGGTTCAGGATATGCACTTTTTGACCATCTTCGCCGACGAGATAATCACCAACACGTCCCTTAATATGTTCAATTATTGGGTAGAATCTCCCACATGGACACTGCTTCTCGTCAGACAATACGACATGGTCACCAGTTTTGTACCTGACTAGAGGAAAGTAGCTATTATTGAAATTAGTGCCAACAATTTCATGAGTACCATTTCCCGCATCTAAAAATTCAACATGTGAGTAATCGGTGAGAACGTGATAACGACCATGCTCACAATTAGCAATTGCAGCAACCCTTTCAAATAGGCCATACCAATCAAACACTTTGCAGCCAAAGCGCGTCTCAATAACTTGGCGATCTTCTGCAGACAAAGACTCTGATGAAGTGATAATGGATTTGAGCTTCGCCGGATAATAACTTTGGTTAGCCTCTAAATAGCGGGCTAACGTAGCAATCGAAGAAGGATATGCTTGAATCACTTCAACTCCAAAATCGACCATAGCTTGCAGATAACTAGGTATCGTTTGCGATGTAAGATGGAAAGATGAAAGCACTATCATCTGTTCAAACCAGGAGTAGCGCCAAAACGACCCTTGTTTTTGACTCAATGGCACCACCATATCGCCCCTGATCCACGCTCGTTTATCACCTTTACGATACCCCGCCCAAGCCAACTGTCTTTCGACAAAGGCTTGCTCACGAATAACTGAATTCATGTCTTGCAAAATAGTCAGAGGCGTGCCGGTTGTACCACTTGTAGCCCCTTTCACTACCACAGAAGGTTTGTTCTGCGAGATAAACTGCTCGTGGTCATGACGCAATACCGCTTTATCCAGATATGGAAAAGCCTCAAGCTCAAGATTGAGTAAGTCTAAATTCTGATAAAACGGTACATGATTACGAGCATTAGCTAAGGTGTTTTGAAGCTTATCTTGTTGGTAATCGCCTAAATGGGTGCGCGAAAACTCATTAGCCTGGATCTCTTTTAGAACGGCGCGCATCTCGCCGTTTTCTCTGACCATCTTACGTGAAAGCGCCCGCACAGAAAGCATTACATTTTGCAGCCAGATTGGTGCTTTAACATAAAGTGAACTTGTAAACATCAGTAAAAGTCCTTGGGATTAATATTTGTTTTGATCACTTTGGCGGGCATTCCGACCACAACGCTGTAAGGGGGGACATCTTCAAGTACCACAGCATTCGCACCAATCACGGCTCCATCACCGACTCGAACATCACCCAGTACTTTTGCCCCAGTGGCGATATAGACGTAATTACCGATCACTGGAACATTATGTGAACGAGAACGGCCACCAATAGTTACATTGCTTCCAATCACACACTCTTTGCCGATTACACAGCGCTTATGAATTACAACCGCAATTCCTCCATAGCCAAAGACAGTCCCCTTACCAATTTCAGACTGACTATAGACCGCACAGTTATGAACCAAACGAATCAAACTATTACAAACCTGAGGCAATAGCGGTATGCGGCGCTTATAGAAGAAATGGCCAACACAATACAACCACATTTCTTATCTCCTAATAACTCTTGTTCGCCAACGAGCGATCAGATGAACGATAACGACAGACTAAAGCCACAACTAATAACATTAGTGCGGGGGTCTTCACCGTTAGTGCATTGTTAGTCAGTGATATCAACATAAAACTGAGTAAAGCAACTTGAGCAGGAAATTCTTGTCGGTAAATCAAGCGCACTGGAACAGTGTAAGTTGCCAGTAATAAACCAATCCCCCCCAGTAAGCCAAAGTTTAGAACCCATCCAATCAAATAGTTTTCCACGACATTGATCCCGATATAAAAGGCGATATCACTAAGTAATCCATGAGATGCGCCAAATACCCACTCCGAAGGTGAAAGCTGTTCAAGCAAAATAAAAACATCGAATCGAGCTTCGGCACTTTTGTCGATGTACAACTTAGACAGTATTCGCTCGCCTATAGGAGTTAACACTAAGGTCAAAATAACGGCAATCACAGAGAAATAGACCAAGGCCTGCAGATAAGCGAATTTCAACTTGTGGTAACGAACGCCTTGGCCTAAAAAGTCACGTAATTTGGGCAACAGCATCAGAAAATTTCCCAATAGGAAAATCCCCAACGCAGCTCGCCCTCCAAAAGCAAACAGGGCTAGCACGATAACAGAGACATACAAAGCCGCCGGAATTCGTGTATAACGCATCACAATCGGCGTTAATGATGCCGTAATGAGAGCATTGTTCAGTGGATGAGCCAAAAATGCGGTCGAACGGAAAGTTGAAAAACTTCCAATCTCTACAGCCACAATACTCTGCACCAAAATAAGCTCAATAATAGCAATACAAGCATTAAGAAATAGAAGATAGCCGAGTAGAGCCAGTAATCGATTTTTAGCTGTATCGGATAACCCGTATACAACAGGAACCACAACCAAAGGGATAAAAATCGTATCAATAAGATAAGCGAGTCCCGACGTACCGAATCGCATAAAGCCGTATAAGATAACGGCCAGCATCGATACCATGGCCAGCCACCATGCTTTTTTAAGCTCATTCAAAGGCTTAATAAGATTAAAAAGCCCTACCCGTAATATCAACAGAGCAAAAATTCCCATAGTCAAATAGGAATAGACATGAATTTTGAGTATGGGGCTCCCGCCTTCTGAAACGTACTGAATGCCCATATTTTCGAGTAAAAAAGCCCCCAGCAGAAATGCACTGAGGACAATCAGAATCATCCATCGAATGAGATTACGTTCGCTCAATTGGGCCTCCAGATTGAGAATAAACGTTGACGTGCACTAAAAGCATTAGTGCACCACAAACAGATGCCATAAAACAACAATGATGAGGTGACATAAAAGGCTAGAGCGAATAATGAATGGATCGCCAGTGGCCACTGTTTCACTGCGTATAAGTAGCCGCCCATCAGAAGTGCCGAAATGATCACTTTGATGCTATCAATGCCAATAGCGTAACGATACCCCGATCGCCATGAGCTGATAAAAGAGAGTATTGCGACTAAGCCACTCACTATAAGCAAGGTGATAGCCGCGCCAAACATGCCAAATTGATTGAGCATAAAAGGTAGTAGGAAAATGCTCGCTACTAAGCCCGAGAGAGAAACCCATAGCAGCTTGCGAGTCTGTGATAGAAACTGCAAACCATGATCAAGGTAATGACATTTAAAATTAATCAGATAAACAGCGATCGCTAACACCCAGAATAGTTCGGTAGAACTACTGAGATATTGCTCACCCAAAAAGAGCCTAATGATCTCTTCTTGTAATATGCCAAGTCCAAGTAGAGCCGGAAAAGTAAGGGTAACCAATAAATGCAGATAGGTTTTATGCTGACTCACAAGGGTGATTTTATCTTCCGCATGCTTGGCCAAATTAGGATAGAGAGGCATAGCAATTACCATGAAAACTAAGCCCAGCACTCCCATCAATAAGTTGGCTTGCGCAGCATAGATACCCGTTTCGTTCATCCCAACGAAATGGGCGATAAATAAACGATCGACTCTTCCCCCTAATACGCCAATTCCTCCCGCTAACATGATCGGAATACCGTAAGTAAGCAGACGCTTTAACGTAGCAATATGCCATTCAGGCCGTCTAGGAAAACCCAGACCTAAAGCTCCAATGCCAAAGCTCAAGGTTAAAGCAAATAACGCAGACTCAATAGTAGCCGCCCAAGAGAGCGAAAGGATGGAGAGCACTACCGCAGAAATTGACTGCAATACGGTCGCTTGACGATAAGCGCTCAATCGCTCATTTAAGCGACTCAATTCTAACTGGTATTGAAATATCGATTTAACCGACAGTAAAGCACCCAGTATCAATAATCGTTCCCAATTCAATTGCTGATAAATGAATAAAGTTGCGGCGATAACAATAAAGCCAAGCAAAGATCCGATAATAACCAGCAGTGAAATGGTTTGAACGAGTTGGACTTGCTCCCGATCCGAGTACCCGGGGTAGAGACGTAACATCGACGTGTTGAGCCATTGAGTACTAAAAGCACGCACGAGTTCGAGAACCACCATAGCCACCGCTAACACACCATAATTTTCTGGTGTAAGGAAACGGGTTTGTACGGCGATTAGCATAAAAACGCTCAAAGCAGCAAAAACCTGCACAGGGGCATATCTGAGTAGGCTAGCAATCAACTCAGCACCTCTCGATAAAGATTCTGGTAATGTTCAATCACATTTTCTGCTGTAAACTGATCGCGTAAATAAGCTTGAATCGCTTGAGTATCGGCCATTTTGATCTCATTCATTCGCTTTGCAATCTCCGCTTCCTCGCCATCTCGCATGAAAACCACCCCCAACTTAGCAAACGTTGCTTGTCGCTCACCTAAAATCCCTACAGGAGTTGTAACCAACGGTAATCCTGCTGCCAACATTTCTAGCGGCGCTAAACCAAATGTTTCTTGAGCGGAAGTAAATATGCCTACATCAGCAAGCTGATATTGTTGGACAATTTCTTTTTGATTAAGCTTGCCAAGAAAATGCACATTTTGTTCAAGTCCATAATCTTGGACTAACTGTTGCAACTCCATGGAATACACGTGATCCACCTTGGGACCAATGATACATAAAGTGGCCAATTGACCGAGTTTTTTCAGCTCTCGTAATAATGAAATTGCTAATTCAATCCTTTTATGACGAGAAATAAGCGCACAAGTTACGAAGTGAATCGAAGAGCCTGAAAAGGTATGAGAAGGCTGAATAAAGTATTCCTGATTCACCGGATTACCTATCACCCGAATCGGCTTGGCCGTTTCGGGTTTCAGTGCCTGATGTAAAACTTCACCGACACACGTATAGGCATCCACAGAAAAGTCGCTCACCCAAGGAATTATTTGCTCATAAACAAAATCATTGAGTTTTGAAACAGGCTTACGCCCAATTTTTCGGTAGGAATGTAACGTCAAAACATTACGGGTTTTATACCCAATTCCAATCATCCAACTATTTAAATGAGCATGAACAAGGTCCGGCTGAAAAAACCTCAACTGCTCTTGGATACGTAACCAGGTAGATAATAGACTGGGCAGAGGTAGTCCAAATCGCTTTTCACGCAGCTGGCAAACCACAACTTCCACATTCTTTGATAGCTGGATAATCTCGCCTGAAGAAGAGTGATTATTGAGCGGATCAAACGCTAAAACCCGATAATGATATGGGCGCTCTTGATCAGCAAGTTGACGTACCAACATTTGACATACTGAATCCACGCCACCTATATTTTCTTCTCCCCAGTTCAGGGTTGAAATAGGCATGATCAGTAACACTTTTTTCATCAGTTCGATTCCATCTTCATCAATGAACAAAACGTTTAACCCCGACCACTTTTCTCTAGTAGTCAGAGTTGTGTAAACATTAGTCTTTATTTTTTGAGCGCAAGATTAGGTGAACTCAAGCAACCACACCTCTAGTATCAATCACGACTTTCTTAGCAAACGCCGTTTTATCTGCTTCTTTAAAATCTCGATGATCAACCAGCACCACAACGATATTGGCTAACTCTAAAGCACGCTCTAGCGAGACTAGTTCAACATCATGTTCTGTTAACTTACCCGGTAATTGGTGGATATTTGGCTCTACCGCTAGAATTTGTCCAATATTGTCTTGTGCTAAATGCAAAGTGATGTCTAAAGCTGGGCTTTCACGTAAATCATCAATATCGGCTTTAAAGGCCAAACCTAGGCAGGCAATGACTGGTTTTTTGAACTGATCTGCGGCTTGTTTTACCTGATCAACGACCCAGTGTGGTTTACCATCATTAACATGACGAGCAGCAGCAATCAGTTTTGCTTCTTCTGGGCAGCTGTTAACAATAAACCAAGGGTCAACTGCAATACAGTGCCCGCCAACACCTGGTCCTGGGTTTAATATGTTGACCCGAGGGTGGCGGTTGGCCAATTTAATTAATTCCCAAACATTGATTTTTAATTTCTCACAAATAAGGGAAAGTTCGTTCGCGAATGCAATATTGACGTCGCGAAAGGAGTTTTCTGTTAATTTCGCCATCTCCGCCGTACGAGAGTTGCTGATGATGCATTCGCCTTTAACAAAGGTTTTATACAGAGCCATCGCTTTCTCGCTACACGATTTACTCATACCACCAATCACTCGGTCATTGCTGACTAATTCTTGTAGTACATAACCCGGTAAAACTCTCTCTGGGCAATGCGCTACTTTAATGTCAGCCGTATCACCTTTATGCTGTGGGAAAGTTAAATCAGGGCGAGCCTCTGCTAGCCATGCGGAAAGCTTTTCTGTCGCACCGACTGGGGAAGTACTTTCCAACACTACCAAGTTGCCTTTTTCCAGAACTGGTGCAATCGCTTTGGCCGCGGCTTCTATATAGCTAAGATCAGGCTCGTGATTATCACCTTTAAATGGTGTGGGTACCGCCACTAAGAAAGCATCAGCTGGTTCAGCTGTCACGGTTGCTTTTAGTTTACCAGTCATCACTGCACTTCGAACTACGATATCTAAATCCGGTTCGACAATGTGAATTTCACCTTTATTGATTGTATCGACAGCGTGTTGATTGACATCTACGCCAATCACTTCAATACCACGCGAGGCTATAACGGCAGCCGTTGGCAGGCCGATATACCCTAAACCAATCACAGAAACTTTATTAAACATCTTATTTTCCTTAAATCTTATCTTGCTAGAATGTCGGCGATACGTTGACAGGCTTTGCCATCACCGTATGGATTGTGTGCTTGACTCATGAGTTGGTAAGCGCGCTCATCACTAAGCAACCGGTCTAACTCTTCACAAATCAGTTGTGTGTTAGTCCCAACCAGCTTGACCGTACCCGCGCTTACCGCTTCAGGTCGCTCGGTGGTGTCTCTCATCACTAATACAGGCTTCCCTAGCGACGGTGCCTCTTCTTGAATACCACCGGAATCGGTTAAAATGATGTGTGCTCTGTCCATCAAATAGACAAACGGCAAATACTGTTGTGGATCCACTAAGAAAATGTTTTCAATGCCTTTTAAAAGACGATTGACGGGCTCTTGAACATTCGGATTAAGATGTACCGGATAAAGAATTTGACAGTCAGGGTGACGCTTTGCTGTGATGGATAAGGCTTCACAAATACGCTCAAATCCATCACCAAAACTTTCACGACGATGGCCTGTAACAAGAATGAGTTTTTTATTGTTATCAAGCATCGGAAACTGGTGTGCCAGCGTAGCATTGAGATCTTGCTCGTTATGAATCTTGTTACGGATCATAAACAAGGCGTCAATGACGGTATTCCCAGTAATATGGATGTTCTCGAGGCAATAATTTTCATCCAATAAATTTTGTTGAGATGTTGCCGTTGGTGCGAAATGGTAGTGAGTCAATGCGCCCGTAAGCTTGCGGTTCGCTTCTTCAGGCCAAGGAGAATAGATATTGCCGGTGCGTAACCCAGCCTCAACGTGGCCGACTGCAATTTGCTGATAATAACAAGCAAGTGAAGTCGCAAACGTTGTAGCGGTATCGCCATGAACTAAGACGATGTTTGGTTGAAAGTCTTTTAGAACCGTTTCCATACCGTTCAAGATTTTAGTCGTTACTGTCGTCAGTGTTTGCCCTGGTTCCATGATATTAAGATCAAAATCGGGCACCACTTCAAACAACTCTAAAACCTGGTCAAGCATTTCCCTGTGCTGGCCAGTGACGCATACTTTTGTGTCGAAGCGGTTATCTTGTTTAAGCTGATGAACTAGAGGCGCCATTTTAATTGCTTCAGGTCGTGTACCAAACGCAATGAGTATTTTTTTCACTTTATTTATTTCCTTGGGCTAAACTAAACGACTGTTAAGAACAAACTGTTCAACGCTATTTCTTCAAAAAAGCAGATAAAAATGGTGAATAGCAACGGTTAAATACGCTACCGCCACTAGATGTCGCCTCTAGAATGCGCATTTTCTTCACATTTTTTTGCTTTATGTATATAAGAGAAAACTTATTAACCACCCATATTTAATCACCTACTTACAAACTATGAGTAGAAATTAATTGCCAAACTGTTGCTTTGTTTTTTGGGGTAGGTAATCAAAAAGTCATATAAAACTTTCTATGTGCTACACACAAAGTTTCATTGCACTTTCCTTTAATTGATATTGTTTAGATATATGTTCGATGATCCCTTGGGCCCCGCTCTCTATCAGTTCCAAAACCCGTTCAAACATATGAATATTTCCTTTGTAAGGATCAGGGACTTCCGTGACACCGATGTGACTATGCGATAGAAACAGTGAAAGTTTCTCTTTATGTTTAGCAGGACAAATGTCAATCAGATCCGCTAAGTTGGCTTTATCTAAGGCAAAAATAAGATCAAATTTTTCGAAATCCTCAGAACAAACCTGCCTTGCTCTTAAATTTGACATTGAATAGCCACGCTGCTCAGCGACAGATATTGCTTTGGGATCTGGTTTTCGGCCCACTTGATAATTCACAGTACCAGCGCTTTCAACAAATAAATTAATTCCATGTTGTTGCGCTTTTTGGCTCAAAACAGCTTCAGAAAGCGGTGAACGGCATATATTTCCCATGCATACGATGAGGATAGAGAGTTTTTTATTTTCCATGGCCATTACTGATGCATTCACTTCATTTTGTCTCTGTATTAAAGAGGTGGATAGAGTATCGCAAGGCGCATTGCAATGGGTGTCTCAAAATTGAGTCTATCTATAATTAATACCTAAGATTTAAATAGGAAAAATGAACTGGCTATTTTGATGGATTATCGAAAATGGCATTAACCATTTGATATCTCGCTTGTATATTCAAATAACTTGATGTGATAAGCCGGCCGCATGTGATTTCATCTAATGGGCATAGATAACGGTGAATGGAATAGGTGTGAACGATGAACAAAGAAGAGCCTGCAGGGCGCAGGCTCTTGATACGTTAATCAGTGAACACTTCTGGTTTTAACATCATGCAGCAGTTCTTGATTAAGTTCAGCTTCAACATGACCTGGAGAGCGTGTTGATGCCGAGACCAAACGATACATAGCAGGGATAACAAACAGAGTGACTAAAGTGGCAAAACCCATACCGAAGAAAATCACTGTACCCACCGCAACTCGGCTTTCATAGCCTGCTCCTGTCGAGATAATTAATGGGATGGAACCTGCTAAAGTAGTAAAGGCGGTCATCATGATTGGCCGTAAGCGCCTTGCTGAAGCATCAATAATTGCTTTTTCAAACTCAACCCCTCGGTCACGCAGCTGGTTGGCAAATTCAACGATCAAAATGCCATTTTTGGTCACCATACCGATCAGCATAATCATCCCAATTTGGCTATAGATGTTGATACCTTGTCCCATAATTGATAGACCAAGAAAGCCGCCAAACACACCCATCGGCACCGTCAACATCACCACTAACGGGTTGATAAAACTTTCAAATTGGGCGGCTAGTACCAAATAAGCGACAAGCAGCGCTAACGCAAATACAATGGCTACGCTCGATTGGTTTTCTTTAAAATCTTTTGACTCACCTGAGTAACTAATGGAAATATCACTAGGTAGCGTTTCAATGGCTTTCTGATCTAGAAAATCAAGCGCTTCGCCCAACGTGTAACCAGCCGATAAATTTGCAGTAACCGTGATCGCCTTTTGCTTATTGTAATGAGACAAGCGGATTGATGATGCCACTTCTTCCACTTTCGCAAGTGCATCCAGTGTAACAAGCTCACCGGATGCGGTTCTCATGTAGATCTGGCTTAAATCGGAGGCGTTATTGAAGCTATTTTCGTCCCCACGGAGATAAACATCATACTCTTCGCCACGCTCAACAAAGCTGGTTTCACTCTTCCCGCCGAGCATCACTTCTAACGTATCTGAAATATCCGCGACACTGATCCCCAATTCCGCGGCACGCTGCCTATCAATCGTCACCACCAGTTCAGGTGTCTTTTCGGAATAATTGGTGTCAGCACCTTCCATAAAGGGGGAACTTTCAGCTTCCGTTTTTAACAATTCAGCCCATTTTTTTAGTTCAGGATAGTCTGACCCACCCAACACAAACTGAACAGGCTCGTTAGAGCCACCACGAAAGCCGGGCATAAAGGGCATAACTCGTACATCGGGAATTCCCGTTAGCGCTTTTTTTACCTGCCCTAATGCTTGTTGAGCGGTGATGCTTCGTTCGTTCCAGTCATCCAAAATCATGATAACAAAACCCGTCTGATCACCCGCTTGCCCACCGAACGCGGGCGATTGAATACTAAACGACTTGAGAAAACCTTTGCCAACCAAAGGCATTAACCGCTGCTCAACAAGATCCATATTGGCCGACATCCGGTTATAACTGGTCGCATCCGCTCCGCGCACAAAGGCAAAAATAACGCCGCGATCTTCTGAAGGCGTAAGCTGAGAAGGCACTTTCTGCATCAGAAAATAACTGCCACCAACGCATGCAAGGATGACGAGCGGTGCAGCCCATTTCCAACTGATAGCAAAACGTAAAGAGGATTTGTAACTCGCTTCTAAACGGCCAAAAACACGATCAACAAAGCGATTAAAACGGTTTGGTTTGACATTGACCTTTAAAATCTTACTACCGAGAACGGGCGTTAAAGTTAACGCTATTAGCGATGAAAAGAGAACCGACATGGCCAAAAGTACAGAGAACTCGGTGAACAACAGGCCGACCATACCGTCCATAAAAGAGATCGGTAAAAAGACCATCACTAATACCAATGTGGTGGCAATCACGGCAAAGCCGACTTCGCGCGTCCCTTTATAAGCCGCCAGCAGTGGCTTCTCTCCCTGTTCTATGTGATGAAATATATTTTCCACCACCACAATCGCATCATCAACAACCAAACCAATGGAAAGAATCAGCGCCATCAAGGTGATAAGGTTAATGGAGAATCCGAAATAGTAAGCGGCAATAAAAGAAGAGATCAATGATACTGGCACAGTAACGGCTGGGATTAGCGTTGCCCGAACTTGGCCGATAAAAATGTACAGTACCAAAATCACTAAACCACCCGTGATAAACAGTGTGCTATACACTTCCGAAATTGAGCGATCAATAAAGACGGTCGAGTCGTAGTCAATGGCCAAGCGCGTTCCTTTGGGTAGAAACTGCTGAATATTATCGACTTCTTGATGGACACGCTGCGCCACATCCAAGGGGTTAGCATCTGACTGTGGCACAATGCCCATGCTCACATTAACCACACCGTCGCTTTTGAAGGTTGAGTTTTCGTTCTCAGCGCCGATGAAGACATCCGCGACATCTTTTAAGTAAATCGGCGAATTGTCACTTGCGCGCTTAACCACCAAATAGTCAAAATCTTGAGCCGTTTTGTACGCTCGGTCGGTACGCACCGACATTACTGTCGAATCGTTACGCACTTCCCCGCCCGGGCTTTCAATATTTTCACTGCGCAATGCACTTGATATATCAGAAGTCGTGACACCACGCCCAGCCATCAGATTCGGCTTGAGCTTGACATACATCACCTTATAAAGACCACCAGACACATCCACAGAACTGACGCCAGAGATTAAACTAAAGCGGTCAATCAAAGCTCGTTCGATATAATCGGTCAGTTGGGTTCGATCCATCTCTGAAGAACTGAGATTAATGTACAAAGAAGCTTCACCAGAGCCATTATTTTTGAATACGGTTGGATCATCTGCTTCATCGGGTAATGAGCGCTGCGCTCTCGCAACGGCGTCGCGGATATCGCTCACACCAGTATTGAGATCGTAACCCAGTTCAAATGTAACAGTAATCCGTGACATGCCATTACGCGTGGTGGATTCAATTTCATCAATCCCGCTAATGCCTGCCAGTTGATCTTCCAATACCGAAGTGATTTGGCTTTCAATGATGGTAGCTGAAGCCCCTGCATAGCGAGTACTGATTGAAACCACCGGGCTTTCAATATCGGGCATTTCCCGGACCGAAAGCTTAGAAAATGACACTAGACCAAAAACGCATAACAGTAAGCTTAATACCACCGCCGCCACAGGGCGCTTCACTGAAACATCGGATAACCACATTATTTGTCATCCTTTTGTATCGGCGAGCCATCCACATTGACTTCAGTAACGACAATGCCGTTTCTCATATTCACGATGCCTTGCACCACAATCTTATCGCCAATGGCTAAACCTTTATCAATCACCACTTGATTGTCGATCCGCGCGCCAAGCCAAACTTCCGTGCGTATTACTTTATTATTGCTATCAATCACATAGACATAGCGTTTAGTGCCTGAATATTCGAGTGCTTGAACGGGGATAATGGGCGCTTCAATCGCTGGGAAATTCAACTTAGTAGAAAGCAACATCCCGGGTTTTAGCTTGCCATCTTGGTTATCGAAATGAATACGGACACGCAAATTCAAGGTTTCACGGTTAATGCGTGAATCAATACCCACAACTTTGCCGGTAAACTCGTTTTTTGCCCAAGCATTACTCTTCGCCGTCACCGTCATACCTTTACTGATTAACGAAAGGTAACGCTCTGGCACTTGGATATCGAGTTGCATCACCGATAGGTCATCTAAAGTCAGCAATTCCGTCCCTGCACTGACCATTTTGCCCAAACTAAAATCAATAAAACCAACGGTGCCATTAAATGGCGCGCTAATGTGCAGATCGTTTAAATTTGCGTTTGCTGCATCTAAACGTGCTTGAGCAATATCAACACTCGCTTTTTGCGCATCGATTTCCGTTTGGGTAATGGCGTTCCGTTTGACCAAACGTTCAAACTCTTTCAACTTACGCTGTTCATCGTTCAAATAGGCTTGAGCCTCTGAAAGTGTGGCTTTGGCTTTATCATCATTAAGCTGAATTAAGAGCTGACCTTTCTTGACCTCTTGATTGGCTTTAATCGCAATATGGCTGACCTTTCCCGAAACTTCAGATGAGATCTCCACTGCTCGTTCAGCTTCTAATTTACCAATCAGTGAAAGAGACTGAGACACTTGATGAGTTGCCACACGCTCTGCGACCACCGCAACGGCTTGTGGCGCTTGCGCAGCGAACGCACTTAACGGTGTGGTAAGCAAGGTAACCATCATTAACGAAAGAATAGACGTGTTTTTCATAGTTTTTATTCAACAATAAATAGACTGATTGAATTGTAACTGCTTATACGACGCTCGAACGTCAAGGAGTGTAAATCTTATTAAATATCTGTAACGTGCGTCATAACTTAGCCTCCTCCGGCTGCTTTTTAGGCGTCACACACAGGCTATACCCAAACAACTTGAAGTTGCAGGTAGGCGGCAAGTAAGTTCATCCCCATGAGCATAGATAAACTATGTGATTGGGGTGAGCGAACGTAGCCAAACACCGCTGCAGCTTCAAGTGGGAAGGGTATAAATAGAGCAAAACTATCCATTCCTCCCCCCTTTGCCCAAAAAGGCAGCATTCAATTCAAAATCATAAGAAAAAGGCTTTACAGAGAGAGCGAGTTTGCTATCATGCGCTCCGCACTTGAGCAATGCGTTGGGAAAACGTTGTTTAAGCATACTGTGAGCCAATAGTGTCCTTATAAGCACTATAAATCACATTGTATGAAAACCCTCTGGAGGGGTTCCCGAGTGGCCAAAGGGAGCAGACTGTAAATCTGCCGGCTCCGCCTTCGATGGTTCGAATCCGTCCCCCTCCACCATATTCTCTCGTAAGAGAAACCTTGATTGATACGTTGGGAAAA